>CAZBET010000134.1:0-4874 GCA_964490995.1 uncultured Dehalococcoidia bacterium | reverse complement strand
GCACGAGCGACATGGTCTTGCACAGGCTGATGTCGTCATCCACTATGAGAACGCTAACTTTGTGCATCCGATTCACTCCCTTCCGCATAGAAAATGGTTTCTGTGTGGGAGGGCCTTTCCCTTTGTGGGAGGGCCTTTCCAGGCCCGATATCCTCCACTATCAAGGCTGGAAAGCCTTTCCCACAGCTCCTGTCCCTGTGTGGGAGGGCCTTTCCCACAACACCTGTCCTGATGTGGGAGGGCCTTTCCAGGCCCGACTAACCCTGTCCATTTGACATATCGAACTTGCATCTCCAGAAGGGATAGTCACTCGCCTTGTCCACCAGGCTCCTTCTGACTGTATTCTCATAGCAGTATATGATGACGCTCATCATCTCTTCTTCTGTTCGAACTAGGTGGTCGTAGTACTGATCCTGCCAGACGCGTCCTCTTCGGCCTCTCAGGTCGTTGATCTTCTTCGCCGTGTGGCCCTTCAGAGACTGCATTACCCGGGACAGTGTCTGCTCAGGCCCCAACTCGATCACCAGATGAATGTGTTCGGGCATGATGACGGAGCAGTAACACTCCAACCTCTTCCCGTTTTCCAGCCAGTCGATGCTATTGAATACGATTTGACAGCAGGCAGGGTCAATGAAGATCGGCACATGGTCGAAAGTGGAAGAGGTGACAAAGTACGAATTCCCAGGGCTGGACCACCTTGCGCTCCTTAGCAGACGGGAGCCCTTGACAGGGAACCTGTTCTCTTTCATTGCCATTCAGCCCCTATGTGGGAGGGCCTTTCCCACAACACCTGTCCTGATGTGGGAGGGCCTTTCCAGGCCCGATACCCCTGATGTCATCAAGGCTAGAAAGCCTTTCCCACAGCTCCCCTGTTCTGCTGGGAAGCCTTTCCCACAGCTCCTGTCCCTGTGTGGGAGGGCCTTTCTAGGCCCGATACCCTCCACCATCAAGGCTGGAAAGCCTTTCCCCCAGTCACCCGATCACCCAGTCACCCGCCCACCGGCAGCTTCACTGTGAAAGTGCTGCCCTTGCCCGCTTCGCTCTGCACCTCGACACTGCCTCCATGGGCTTCCACAATGGTTTTGCTCAGGGGGAGGCCGAGGCCGATGCCCCGGGCCTTGGTGCTGAACAGCGGCTCGAAGAGCCTCGCGATGTTCTCAGAGAGAATGCCCACCCCCGTATCTGCAATGGACACGGCGACCCAGCCCGGGCCGCACACCCCTGACTCAACAGCGAGCCGCCCACCGTTTGGCATGGACTGAACCGCGTTGAGCAGGATGTTGCCGAAGACCTGGTCGAGTTGGGCGGAATCAGCCATGACCGGGGGCAGCGTCTCATCCAACCGCGTCACAACCTCAACGTTCTTCGGAACACGGGTGCGCGACAGGGCTTCGAGCACCACGCTGTTCAGGTCGGACTTCCGCCGGGCAGGGGGCCTCTGCCGAGCGAAGTCGAGCAGGCTGCTGATGATGCGCTCGCACGTCGCCACTTCCCTATCCACGATCCCGAGCGTCTCCTTCACCTCCGGATCGGGCCGCTCCAGCACCATGTTCAGAAAGTAGCAGGCGTTCTTGATGGCGCCCAGCGGATTGCGAAGTTCGTGCCCGATGCCGCCCGCAAGCTGTCCCAACACAGCCAGGCGCTCCCTCCGAACCAGTTGCTCCTGAGCATCCGTCAACTCTCTGGTGCGCTCCTCCACCACCCCTTCCAGGTGCTGCGAATACTGCTTGCTTTCCGTGATGTCGCGCACACTGCCCACCGCCGCCACCGGTGTGTTGTTCTCGTCGCACACTACGGAGCGCGTGTCACTGAACCAGCGATACCCCAACTCTTTGTGCTTGAAGCGATATTCACTAATGGCGGCAACGTTCCCTTGAGTGACTCCGAGGACGCGCGCTCCGAGTTTCTCCAAGTCGTGCACCAGCCTTTCCATGTCGTCAGGATGTACCAGAGCGCCCATGCCATCGAATCCGAGAGCGGTGCACTCCTCTGGAGTGTAGCCAAACACCTCCTTGGACGATGGACTCATATAATCGTACGTACCCGCGCTGAGATTCAGGCGATATATTACGTCGCGAGCATTCTCAAGAACGCTGCGGAAGTTGCCCTCGCTCTCCCTGAGGGATTCTTCCGCACGGACGCGTTCCGTAACATCCCGGCCTACTACAAGCACCTCGATGGGGTCCTTCCCCGGTATCTGCGTCAGGGAGTACTCGATATCAACGAAACTGCCGTCCTTCCGCCGGAACTTGCCCCCGCCGCGGAAGAGCCCTCGTTCTTTGATTGTTGTCGATACCGCTTTGACATACTCCCGCTGGCTCATGTCTGTGGGGTAGAAGAAAGTGGCCGGTTTCCCCAGCAGTTCTTCCCTGGGATAGCCATATATCTCCTCAACCCTGTCGTTGCACCAGACTATCACCCCTCCCTTGAACTTGAACACCGCATCGGTCAGGTTCCCGACCAGCGCCGAGTAGTGCTGCTCCGACTCGCGCAGAGCCTCTTCCGCCTTCTTGCGGTCCGTGATGTCCACGAAAGAGGAAATCGTTTGAAGGGGGTTCCCCTGATCATCTCTTGCCAGGCTGGACAGCACTTCGATACAGAGCCCGGTGCCGTCCTCCCTCGTGCCGACGAGCTCGCCCGACCAGAACCCCTTCCCGAACATGGCCTTCGCTATCTCTTTCGCACGGACGGCGTCGCCCGGGCTCAGCAGCTCCCAGTACGGTCTACCCACCAGTTCTTCTCTCGTGCCTTTTCCCCACATCTTCACGCAGGCCCGGTTCACGTAGGTTATCCTGCCCCCCATGTCCGACATGGCGACAGCGTTGAGGGAGTTGTCAATGGCCTTGTCCCTCAGACGAAGCTCCACCTCCGCCTGCTTGCGCTCCCTTATGTCCCTAGTCACCCCCACGATGCCGGTGATGTGACCGCTTGGGTCGGCCAGAAAACTGAACCTGGTCTCGACCCAGACCAAATGCCCGTCTTTGTGGTAGGCCTCGCCCTCCAGCGTCACCTCCTCCGGCTCCGCTTCCAGGTGCGCCCTTCTCGTGAGGAACTCCTCGGTCAGCAGCTTCGTGGCGGCTTCAAGCGCCGCAGGGGTGAGCATGTCCCGAACCCCCTTGCTCATTGCCTCATCGCGTTCGTAGCCCAGCAAGCGAGTGATGGACGGGCTAACGTAGAGGGGACGGGCCTCCATGTCAACAGCCCAAACTATATCTGTTACGTTTTCGGCCAGCAGACGGTACTTTTGCTCGCTCTCGCGAAGGGCCCGCTCAGCGTTCTTGCGCTCCGTGATGTCACGGAAATTGGCCACGATGCCGCCCACAGCCGGGTCATCGAGCAGGTTCCGGCCCACGATTTCGAGAGTGGCCAGTGAGCCGTCTTTCTTCCGGGCGCGCACCTCCACATGCATGGTGCCGCCCGGCTCTCGCAGCGACCGAGCGAAGGCCTCTGCGGCGAATGGGAAATCGTCGGGGTGAACCATTTCGAAGGGGCTCTTGCCGACCCGCTGTTCCGGCGTGACCCCCAGCACGCGCTCGGCAGACGGGCTTTCGTAGAGTATGGTCCCGTCCTTGTTCAAGACAATGACAGCTTCCATCGCGTTCTCAATCAGCGCCCGGAAATAGACCTCGCTCTTTTGCAGCGCCTCCTCTGCCTGCCTCCGCTCCGTGATGTTACGGAAGTTGACCACAATGCCCGCAACCGCGGGATTGTCAAGGAGGCTCTTGCCCAGGACCTCAATGGTGCGCACCGAACCGTCTTTGGCTCTGACACGCACCTCTCTGCGCACAGTGGTGCCCGGCCGTTCGCTCAACTGCGCAAACGCGTCGGCCGCGCCTGCAATGTCCTCAGGCTCGACAGCACTCATCGGGTTCTGTCTTATCCCGTCCTCGGGTTCATATCCGAAAACGCGCGGCGACGATGGACTCTCGTAACGGATGCTGCCGTCCCGGTTGAGGACGATGACCCCCTCTTGGGCGTTCTCGATGAGCGCCCGGAAGTACTCCTCGCTGTGCCGCAGCGCCTCCTCTGCCTGCCTGCGCTTTGTGATATCCCTGGTAACAGTCTGAACATACCGCGTGGCGCCGATTGTCACCACCTTGGCCCTGAACTCAACAGGCACGATCTCTCCGTCAGGCTTCAGATATGGCAGGTCGGCGGAACCGCCGGACCCTTCCGCCTTGATCTCGGAAAACTTGGCCCTCGCGGCCTCGACATATTGGGGAGGCCTCAACTCCCACGGCCTTAGCTTCCTCAACCGGTCAAGGCTCCTGCCGGTCTGTCGCTCGAACTCCGGATTGCACTCCTGAATCAGGCCGGTCTCGAAATCAATCAGCGCAATGCCGTCGCCTGCCTCGTTGAAGACAGCGCGATACTTCTCCTCGCTCTCTCGAACGGCTTCCTCCGCCATCTTGCGCTCCGTGATATCGTGAAACACGCCAAACAATCTCACGACCCGCCCGCTGGCATCCTTGATGGGCCGCATGAACCCCATCATTTGGGCGGGCCCCCTCCCGGGCAGGGTTGCCACGAAGTCATACTGGACTGCTTCGCCCTGTTCCATGGCCCGGCGTGCATACTCCCGCAATCTCCCCGCCTGTTCGCGCGAATAGTAGGTGGCTTCCTCCTCAGCAGTCGGGTTTCCCAACGATGGGTCACGCTCAAAAAATCGGAAAACCTCCTCAGACCAGCTAATCTTCTGCGTATCAACCTCGAATTCCCAGTACCCGGTCTGCCCCAGGGCCATGGCGTCTTTCAATCTCTGCTCGCTCGCCCGCAACACCCCCTCCGCCATCTTGCGCTCGGTGATGTCATGCAGAATTCCGACCAGCGCGACGGGCATGTTCTGCTCATCAAACGCCACCGTGCGGGTGTCG
>CAZBET010000133.1:0-4878 GCA_964490995.1 uncultured Dehalococcoidia bacterium | reverse complement strand
AAGAGGCCAGAAAAGTACTCTCTCAGAAAGGTCGATGAGGTTTTCACTGAGTTCGAGCCGGCCCTCCTCGCCATGACGACGCCTTCCCCCGGGGAAGTTGAGGACTTCGTGAGGCTTCTTCAGGAGAAACTGGACGAGCAGTTGGAGACACCTCCCGCAAACAAGACCGTCGAGAGGCCCTTCTGACATGGCAGCAAGTAAGCAACCCCCGCTTTTCCTTGACTTCTGCGAACGAATGGAAATGCCGAAGCCGGTGAATGTCGCATCCGTCCCGCAGAGAAGTCCCTTCCGGTACCCGGGCGGGAAGACGTGGTTTGTGCCGACATTCAGGCACTGGATAGCGCAGATGGATGGGAAGCCGAGACTGCTAGTTGAACCGTTCGCAGGGGGAGGCATAATCAGCCTCACTGCCCTCTTTGAAAACCTGGTTGAAAACGTAGTAATGGTAGAACTGGACGAGGAGGTGGCTGCTGTCTGGGAAGCCCTCGTCGATGGCGATGCCGAATGGCTAGCCAATCGGATCCTCGCTTTTGACCTAACGAAGGAAGGGGTGATCCAAGAACTCCGAAGGTCACCAGCCACACGGAAGGAGAAAGCGTTTCAGACCCTTCTCAAGAATCGAACGTTACATGGAGGAATCCTCGCGCAGGGTTCTGGATTTCTCAAGTATGGAGAGAACGGAAAGGGAATCAGCTCTCGATGGTATGCCAGGACACTAGCGAAGAGACTTCTGGCTCTGGACCCAATCGCTCGCCGGATCGACTTCCGCTGTGACGATGGGCTCAGAGTTATGCAGGGATTCGCACCGGATCGAGGCGCCGTGTACTTCATAGACCCTCCGTACTCTGCCGGCGGAAAGAAAGCAGGCACCCGTTTGTACACACACAGCAGCCTGGATCACGAACGATTGTTTGCCTTATGCCAGTCACTGAGGGGCGACTTCCTGATGACATATGATAATGCGGAAGAGGTAAAGGCAATGGCCCGAGCTCATGGCTTCCAGATGCGGCTGGTTCCGATGGCGAACACCCACCACGCGAGAATGGAGGAGCTGGTCATCGGAAGACATCTGGCGTGGATGGACAGGTTCCCGGCCGTGCATGAGCCAGGGGTAGAGTACACGGTCCGGGGCAGAAAGCGGACGCTTCCGAAAAAAGGACTAACTCCGCCGTGACGCGGATAACGCGCGAGGGCGTGTGGTTCAAGCCGCGCTACGGCGGCGCTGAGCATATGATCAAGGCGGACACGGTCATCCTGGCTGGCGTGGTCGAGCCCCGGACGGAGCTCTACGACGCGTGCAAGGGGCTGGTGGCCGAGGCCCACACTGTGGGCGACGTGTCAGGCATTGGGCTCATCGACAAGGCGATTCAGGAAGCCACCGCCGTGGTGTACGGCCTCGGCTAGCACGCGCATAGCGGCGTCTCTGAGGTAGGGGCATCGCATGCCGTGCCCCTACGCACGGGATTTGCGGCACATGGCCCGTTCGGCCGAGCGCAGCGTCAGACCTCCAGCGCAGCTACCACCTTCCGCGCCAAACGTTCGAGCCGCCGCTCAACCGCTTCGTCCCTCGATACCTGGCCCGGGGTCTTCGCCAGGGCGGTGACGTGGCCGACCCAGCGCATGCCGCAGACGGACGCATAGGTCTTCAGGTTCTCGATCGCCTTCCCCATACCTTCTTCCGCCACGGCGACGCCCACAACCGGCTTCGATTCGAGTTTCGGCCAGACGGGGCACGTTCTATCGATGAAGTTCTTGAGCATGCCGGACAGCATGCCGAAGTAGACAGGGGTGCCAATAGCCAGGGCATCCGCTTCGATCAGCTTGATGTTGATCTGCTGCATATCGTCCTGGATCCGGCAGATGCCCTTTCTCTCTTCGCCGCCTGCCTCGCAGGCCAGGCAACCATCACACCCCCTGATGTCTTTCTGCCTGAGCAACACCAGTTCGGTGTCCACACGGGCTTGGGCAACTTCTGCCAGCAGCTTCCTGAGCATCCACTCCGTGTTGCCTTTTCTGGCAGAACCGCAGATGCCGAGCACCTTCATGTCGCTCGCTCCACAATGATTGTTGTGTCGAAGGGAGGCACACTGGATTATACCTGGAGAGGCGGGCCGCCGACAAGGACTCCGTTGCTGCGCGACACCCGGGGCGAGTCAAGGCCAGGCCATCGCGGGTAGTGCCCACAGTCGGTGGATAGGACGCGAAGTTGCCGTTCGTGGTGAGCCCTTCGACAATCCCTCGACACGCTCAGGACAGGGCTCAGGGCGAACGGGAAGACAGAAGCACTCCTCGGCAGGCGTTGGGTGGCCCTTCCGAATCTGGACCCGCCGATTAAGGTACTGCCTGGCGGCTTGACAATCACTGCGCCCCGCCTTAGTATGCTCATGGCCTGAGGGCTCAAGTACGGCGTCAGGCAGGGGTGTCTTGCCCAAGTTCTCGATATTTCCCAGAGAGCCGAAGTTCTTCGACCTCTTCGAGCGCAGCACCGCCAACGTGGCGCTAGCCGCAAAGGAACTCCTCGCCCTCTTTGACGACTACACGAACGTGCCCCAGAAGGCAGCCCGCATCGTCGAGCTGGAGCACCAGGGCGATCACATCACTCACCAGATTATTGAACTGCTCCATCGTACCTTCGTGACCCCTCTCGACCGCGAAGACATCACGCTGCTCGCCGGAAGACTCGACGACGTCATAGACAACATGGAGGACGCGGCCAACGCCATGATGCTCTATAGGATAGAGAAGCCAACCGTGAAAGCACGCGAGATGGCCGCCATCCTGGTGGAAATGAGCGATGAGCTGGTCAGGGCTGTGCCGTGCCTTCGGGGCCGCGTCAGGATGAACCAAATACCGACCCACTGCGTCGAGATCAACCGGCTGGAGAACAAAGCCGATGCCATTATGCGCATCGCGCTAGCCGAGCTATTCGACGGCAGCAACCTCACCGATGTCATCAAGTGGCGTGAGATCTATCAGCATCTGGAAAACGCCGCTGACAAGGGAGAAGACGTGGCAAACGTCCTCGAGGGCGTAGTGCTTAAGCATGGATAACGGCCTCGTCATCCTTGTTCCGGTCCTGGTGCTGATCCTGGCCGCTGAGTTCCTCAACGGCGTAACCGACGCCCCCAACGCCGTCGCCACCGTAGTCTCAACACGTGTCCTCCCCCCGCTTGTTGCTGTAGGCATGGCGGCCGTCTTCAACCTGGTTGGTGCTCTGGTGACCGGCACGGCTGTCGCCGCCACCGTGGGCGAGGGAATCGTGAATCCCGGGGCTATCGGGCTGCCCGTGGTGGCAGCGGCCATGATTACCATCATCATCTGGAGCGCGGTGACCTGGTACTACGCGCTCCCGACCAGCAAGAGCCACGAGCTCATCGCGGGCCTGACCGGGGCCGGGCTGGCCGCGGCGGGGCCTTCCGTCCTTCTCTGGGAAGGATGGAAGAAGGTCCTCATCGGCCTGGGGTTCTCCACCTTCGTGGGGTTCTCCTTAGCTATCGTGCTGATGACGATTCTCTACTGGGTGCTGCGGCGCACCAGCCAGGCATCAGTCCAGGGCATATTCGGCAAGCTCCAGATAGCCTCCTCCGCCTTCATGGCGTTCAGCCACGGCAGCAACGACGGCCAGAAGTTCATGGGGGTTTTCGCGCTGGCGCTGGTGCTGGGAGGCTCCATGCCCGAGTTTCACGTGCCGTTCTGGGTGATACTGGTGTGCGGCGCGGTGATAGCGCTGGGCACGATCTTCGGCGGGTGGCGCATAATGCGCACGGTTGGCTTCAAGCTCACCAGGCTGGAGCCGGTGACCGGCTTCGCCGCCGAGACTGCCGCAGGCTCGGCCATTGTCCTGGCCTCCTCCTTCGGCATCCCCCTGAGCACCACCCACACCATAAACACGTCAATCATGGGCGTGGGCGCCACCCGGAGAATGACGGCGGTGCACTGGGACGTGGGCAGGCGCATTGTGGCAGCCTGGGTTCTGACCTTCCCCGCCTGCTTCGCCCTGGGCTACGTGCTGAGCCTGGGCCTCAGCCGTGTTATGTGAGCCCCGAGGCGGGGGGAGCCCGACGTGCGTTTGGAATGCGGCGGCGGTCGCCGCGGCCAATCCCAACGACACCATCGTCGTGGCTCCGGGGACCTACAATGAGTTCGACATCACGTTAGGCAAGAGCCTGACCATACAGGGCGCAGGGCCGGGCACGACAATTGTTGACGCTCAGCACAACGATGCTCGCATCTTCTGGGTCAGTGGTGCAGGCACAACAGTGGCAATATCCGGCATCGGAATCCAGAACGGCCGCATCTACAGCGCCACCTTCGACGCCTTCGGCGGGGGCGCCGAAGAGTGTTGCGTGTGCTGAAGGGCTGAACGCGGACAGAGCTTTGGTGGCTGTCACAGGCCCTTGAGTATGCGGTGATACTCTTCAGGGCTCAGTCCCATATCTCGAAGGATCTTGCGCAATAGCGGCCGGACGATGACCTGCGAGCCGTGGTCGGGGATGACCACAATCCGGCCTTGCGCGTTGCGGAAGGTATTGTGGCTTCCCTCGCGGCGGAGGCGGGTCAAGCAGTCACCTCGACCCGCCAGGTGACCACGAAATCGGGCAGTGGCTCCTCGGGGTCAGTGGTCTTGAGGTAGGCCCGTGCGGCCTCCTGCATATTCGTGTCCAGGGTCGGCAGGTCGGGGGCCTGGGTGTAGCAGCCGGGCAGCTCCACCACCACAGTAAAGGTTCGCTTCATCACTACCCCTTCTGGGCTGTCCTCCGTCAGTCGCCCCCTATCGCGAGTGTTCGGCAGCCAGCCCTATTGTAGCGCATTTCGCGATTCCAGCTTCTGCAAGAGGCCAACGATGGGGCTTGACAGACAGGGCAAAAGGCCATATTA
>CAZBET010000132.1:3310-4911 GCA_964490995.1 uncultured Dehalococcoidia bacterium | reverse complement strand
CTCCTGCCGTGGTGTCACCACTCCCGCCGGCCCCAGTCCATGGATTCAGGCGTTCCTTCCCCATCACTTCGAGGCGCCGCCCCGTTCCCCCAATCGCCTCTTTCCTGGAGCGCCGCGCCAATTGCGGCCAAGCTGTTTCGATGCTATAATTCGCGAGGATGAAAGGAGGGCAAATGGCAGGGATAACATCGTATGGCGCCTACATCCCGCTGCTCAGGATAAACCGAAAGACCATCTTCGCCGCGACGGGATGGTCAACCTCGGCACCCTCTTTGCCGGGGGAGAAGGCCGTGGCGAACTACGACGAGGATAGCCTCACCATGGCAGTAGCCGCCGCCATTGACTGCCTCGGCGGTTTCGACAGAGAGAAGGTTGACAGCGTCTACTTCGCCACCACCACCCCACCCTATAGAGAACGCCAGAATGCAGGGATAATCGCCACCGCACTCGACCTGCGTCACGATATCCGCACCTGCGACTTCAGCGACTCGACAAAGGCCGGAACGGGCGCCTTGCTGGCCGCGTGTGACGCCGCCAGGGCAGGTTCAGAGAAGAATATCATCGTCTGCGCCTCCGACTGCCGCCTCGGGAAGGCCGGCAGTCCACAGGAGACGATGTTTGGAGAGGGTGCTGCGGCACTTCTAGTGGGGAACAGCGACGTTGTGGCCACTCTGGAAGGCTCCTACTCACTCACCTATGACTTCATGGACCAGTGGAGGATGGACGGCGACAAGTACAACCGCATGTGGGAAGACAGATGGGTCAGGGACGAAGGCTACACGAAGTTCATCCCCGAGGCCATCGCCGGACTCCTGAAGAAGTACAAGCTGGACATCAAGGACTTCGCCAAGGTGGTCTTCCCCTGCATTTACCTGAGAGAGCACCAGGCGATAGCCAGGCAACTGAAACTGGACGCCCCCCAGGTGCAGCAGGAACTGCTCGGCTCCGTGGGTGACACCGGCACGGCCCACCCCCTGATGATGCTGGTCGCCGCGCTGGAAGACGCCAAGCCCGGAGACAAGATCCTGGTTGCCAGCTACGGCAACGGCAGCGACGCCCTCTTCTTCCAGGTCACCGAGCAGATCAAGGACATCAGGGAAAGAAGGGGCATCAAGAAGCACATGGCCTCCAGGAAAGAGCTGGCCAACTACCCCAAGTACTCATCGTTCCGCGATGTCGTCCCCATGGAGATGGGCTTCCGCGGGGAGGTCGGCGGAACACGAGTGTCGATGGCATGGAGGGAAAGGAAGACCATCCTGGGCCTCTGCGGGGCAAGGTGCCGGCGGTGCAGCACCGCACAGTACCCCTACCAGCGGGTATGCGTCAATCCCAGGTGCGGCGCCATTGACGAGATGGACTACTACCGCTTCTCCGACAAGAAGGGCAAGATATTCAGTTACACAAGCGACAGCCTGGCCTTCAGCGCCAGCCCGCCCGAGATGTACGGCGTGGTGGAGTTCGAGGGCGGCGGCAGGTTCGCTTTCAACCTCACCGACTGCGAGCCGGAGGCACTCAAAGTTGACATGCCCGTGGAGATGACCTTCCGCAGAAAGTACGTCGACTACTGGCGGGGCATTCACGGCTACTTCTGGAAAGCAACC
>CAZBET010000132.1:1484-3300 GCA_964490995.1 uncultured Dehalococcoidia bacterium | reverse complement strand
AAAGCAACCCCACCGAGAGCTTGAGCACAATCGCAGAGACAAGGAGGTAAGGCAAAGGTGGCTGAAGGAATCAAGGACAAAGTCGCAATCATCGGCATGGGGTGCACCCGCTTCGGGGAACTCTGGGACAAGAGCCCTGAGGACCTGATGGTTGATGCGTTCAAGGAAGCGATTGAGGATGCCAGGATACAGAAAAAGGACATCCAGGCCGCCTGGCAAGGCGGCCCCGAGTTCACCCCAGGTAGTGTGGGGGACAGCGCGTTGCCTTTGGCTCAAACCCTCAAGCTGCCGTTCATCCCCGTGACCAAGGTGGAGAACATGTGCGCCAGCGGCTCGGAGGCTTTCCGCGGGGCCTGCTATGCCGTCGCTTCGGGTGCCTGCGACATAGCCATGGCGCTGGGTGTCGAGAAGCTGAAGGACACCGGCTACGGCGGCCTGCCCGAATTCTCGCACTATGCCACTATCGGCACCAAGCACAGGATTATCGGCGCAAACCAGACCGCGCCGGGTATGTTCGCCATGCTGGCCACCAGGTATTTCAGGCGGTACAACATCACGCCTGAAGAGGGCAAGAAAATGCTGGCTATGGTATCAGCCAAGAGCCATCACAACGGCGCTCTGAACCCCAAGGCCCACCTGCGCAGAGAGGTGACCGTGGAGCAGATAGTGAATGCCCCGATCGTAGCGTGGCCGCTGGGGCTCTTCGACTGCTGCGGGGTCAGCGACGGGGCGGCAGCCGCCATCGTCTGCCGTGCCGACATGGCGAAAAAGTTCAGGCCCGACCCGGTCTACGTCAAGGCGCTCCAGATCGCGGCAACCTCCGGCGAGGAGGAGATGTTCACCGAGTACGACTATACTCACGTTGAAACGACTACACAGGCCGCAGCCAGAGCGTACAAGGAGGCCGGCATAAGAGACCCTCGAAATGAGATAAGCATGGCTGAGGTGCACGACTGCTTCTCTATCACCGAGGCGGTAACCATGGAGGACTTGCAGTTCAGCCCACGCGGCAAGGTGAAGGACGACGTCATGGGTGGCCGCTTCAACCTGGACGGGGCACAGCCCGTCCAGCCCGACGGAGGCCTGAAGTGCTTCGGCCATCCCATCGCCGCCTCCGGCATACGAATGATCTACGAGATGTATCTCCAGCTTCAGGGGAGAGCGGACAAACGGCAGTTGAAGAGCCCCAAGTACGGCCTGACGCACAACCTCGGCGGCATCCCCTACAGAAGCGTGGCCGCCGTTGTCATCGTCGGCCCGTAAGCCGCGTCATTGCGATGCGCCGCAGACAAGGTAGGGGCGTTCAATTGAACGCCCCTACTGTTTTGGCATGTCATTGCGAGGCGCCGCAGGCGCCGCGGCAATCGCCCGGATTGCCAGTTGAATGCCCCCGTGTATCATCCTTGCTTGTCCAGCGTCGCCGACACGTTCCTGCCATTGTGGCCGAACGCTCATGATGCTATAATGAAGCCCGAAAGTCGCCGAAAAGGAGGGCAAATGGCAGGGATTTCATCGTACGGGGCATACATACCCTTACACAGGCTAAGCCGCCCCGACATCCAGAAGGCATGGGACAGCATGATCCCCATACCGGGGGAGAAAGCCGTCGCCGGCTACGACGAAGACAGCATAACGATGGCCGTTGCCGCAGGCAGAGACTGCTTGACCGGCATCGACCCCCGGAAAGTCGACCGTCTGTATTTCGCTTCGACCACCTCTCCCTACAGAGAGAAGCAGGCAGCCTCCGTTGTTGCCGGTGCACTGGGCCTGACCAAAGAGACCGTCACCATGGACTTCGGCGGCTCACTCAGAGCAG
>CAZBET010000132.1:0-1384 GCA_964490995.1 uncultured Dehalococcoidia bacterium | reverse complement strand
TTTGTCCGCTCCTGGGAAGAGCGCTTCGTGCGGGAAGCGGGCTACATGCGTCTTGTCCCCTCAACTGTTGGCGCTGCGCTCAAGAAATGCAAGCTCGCCCCGGGCGACATCGCCAAAGCCGCCATCTACGCCCCCGACCCCAGGCTGCTCGGCATGGCCTCAGGCAAGATGGGCTTTGACCCCATGGCCCAGCTTCAGGACCCGATGTACATGTCTGTGGGCAACACCGGCTCGGCCCTTGCCCTGATGATGCTGGTCGCCGCTCTGGAGGATGCCGCGCCGGGCCAGAATCTGCTCTGCGTTAGCTACGGAGACGGCTGCGACGTCTTCGTCCTGAAGACAAACGACAGGATCGAGAAGATCAAAGACAGAAGGGCAATCAAGCGCCACCTGGCATCCAAGAAGATGATGCCCAGCTACCTGAAGTACGTGCAGTGGCGCGGCCTGATGGAGACCGAGCCTCCGCCACGCCCCCCGGTCAACCACATCTCGGTGCCGGCACTCTGGAGAGATATGGACTGGGGTCTCGCTCTGCACGGCGTCAAGTGCAAGAAGTGCGGGACACCCCAGTACCCGCCGCAGCGCGTCTGCGTAATCTGCCAGGCTCAGGACGACTTCGAGCCCTACAACTTCACCGACAAGAAAGCGAAGATCAATGCCTTCTCTCACGATAGCCTCGCGGCCAGCATCGACCCGCCCACCACTATTGCGGCTGTTGACTTCGATGGCGGCGGCCGAATCATATTTAACATGGTCGATCGCGACCCTCAGGACGTCAAGACGGGCATGCCGGTCGAGGTGAGCTTCAGACAGGTCCACTTCTTCGAGGGAATTCATAACTACTGGTGGAAGTGCACGCCGATACGGTGCTAGGACAGGGACATCCAGAGAAGTCGGATTTAAGGAGGACAAATGGCGAGTATTAAGGGAATTAGAGATAAGGTTGCCATCATCGGAATGGGCTGCACCAAATTCGGTGAGCACTGGGATAAGAGCAAGAACGACCTGATCTTCGAAGCCACCAAAGAGGCGCTCGAAGACGCCAAGATGGAGACCAAGGACATCGAGGCAGCCTGGGCAGGGACGTGGGTGTCCGGCTTCGACGGGCGCTGTCTGGCGGACCCCTTGAAGCTTCAGTACATCCCTGTCACGAGAGTGGAAAACGCCTGTGCGTCGGGCTCCGATGCCTTCAGGAACGCATGCTATGCGGTGGCATCGGGCGCCTACGACGTCTGCCTTGCCGTGGGCTTCGAGAAGCTGAAGGACTCCGGCTACAGCGGCCTGCCCGACCAGCAAAGCCTGCCCAGCAACAGGTATCCCGACCGGACCGCGCCGGGCATGTTCGCCCTGATGGCTACTACGTACTTCTCCAAGTACAAGCTGA
>CAZBET010000131.1:0-4935 GCA_964490995.1 uncultured Dehalococcoidia bacterium | reverse complement strand
CGTGATCACGTCGACCAGCGTCCCCGTCTGGAACTCCACATCCGTAGTCTGAGACCACACCGGGCAGCCGCCAACATGGATATCTACCGAAGCCTCGTTGTTGCTCGGGTCCGGGTCCCCCTGGGCCATCTGGGTGACGTTGCCCCGGTTGGTGATGGTTGTGTTCTCTGTGCCCGCGTCCACCGTCGCCACGATCCGCAATGTGGCATTGCCCCCCACAGGCACGGTGCCGATATCCCACAAACCTGTGCTGCTGGTGTAGGTCCCCTGGCTGGGGACGCTCGAGGAGTAGGTCACGCCGGCAGGCAGCAGGTCGGTCACCTGGACGCTGGTGACGTTGGCCGATGGGCCGTTGTTCTTCAGAGTGAGGGTGTAGGTTATGGCGTCGCCTTCGCACGGAGCCGCGCTGTCCACAGTCTTCGTCAGTTGCACGTCAGCCGGTACAGCAACGGTGACGTTGCGGAGCTCGTGATAGTTGGTCGAGCCCCCCGTGGCGCCGAAGAAACCGAGCTTGAACGTATCGGGCCTGGCGGCCTGGTAAGGCTGCGCCCCCAGGTCGAATTCGTCAATGAGCGTGGTCAGCGTGCTATCCGCGCCGAACTGCATCCAGACGGAGATGAGCTCGTCCTCAGTAATGACCATGACGACTTTTCGGTAGTTGTCGCCGCTGAGGTCCGGTCTGCTGGTCTGGTTGGGGATGTCAATGGTGTGCCCCGGGATGGTCCCAGTCGAGGTCAGGTAGTAGTAGTCATGGATAGCGCTTTCGTCTCCATCGCCGGAGCCCCGGATGGTCACGGAATGGGGCACTCTCGCGTAGTTGTCTATGCACTCCTGCTGTGTGGCCCATCCGTAGCACAGGTGGTGACATCTGGCAGTGTCGTAGGCGGCGAAGTTCCCCCACTCGTCCACCCCGATGCCGACATAGCCATTGGACACCCCCCGAGCGGCGCCGCACCCGTTGGCATACCCGAGGGAGCCGCCGGCGTCACCTATCCTGAAGCTTGGCGTCGAGCCATCAAAGAGAAAGAACCCCAGTCCGTCGGCGCCGGGGTTCGTGCCGCCCCAGGACGTGTATTCAAAGCTGACATAGATACCCAGGCTCGAGGGAAAGGCGGTGTCGTAGTAGGCAGACCCCGCCTGGTCATTCCCGGTGTTGGTCAGCCTCAGCCAGCCGGAGCCTTCCGGGTCAACGGTCGGGGCAGTGAGATAAGCCGTGCCCGCGACAACCCATCCCGGGGCTGTCGAGTTCTTGAACGTCTCGGTTATGGGCAGGGCGCCATCGGCGACGGCGACGCCCGGCACAGTGCCCAGACCCGCTGCGATGATGGAGACTGCAAGCGCAATGCGGAGAATAGCGGACAGGCGTCTCGGGGCCCGTGCGCCCCACGCGGCCGCGAGACGCGGTTGGGCGTGACCACCTGAATGCGTTGCCCCAGCGAGTCGCGACTCAATCATCGGCGCGCATCTCCGAGCACGTTCCTGCCATGGCTGCATGTACACGTTCGGGCCAAGCCGGTGCACGCTCTTCGCGTGATAACGGCTCCGCCCCGCCTTGCCACCCGAGCCCGGATATCCCCTCCGGTGCTCGCTGGCTGTACTATGATACCACAAAATGGCTAGACCCCCACCCAGGTAGGGCCACAATCCGTCGATAGGATGCGGAGTTGCCGTTCGTGGTGAGCCTGTCGAACCATGAACGGCCCTTCGACAATCCTTCGACAGGCTCGGGACAGGGCTCAGGGCGAACGGGGAGAGAACCAGGCCTCATCACCCGCCGGGTGAGCCTCCTGAATCCGGACTGACGGACTTGAGTAGGGGCGGTTCGCGAACCGCCCCTACTGAGGGCGCGGGAACCGCGCCCCTACCCACATTCCACCCCGCGGGCCCCCATGCCATCCCTGCGGAAGCAGGGAGCCACCCCTCGCTTTGCGACAGAAGCTCTGCTAGACTTGTGATGAACAGGGCTGTCGGGATCAACCTCGCCTGGCGGCCTGACCTCATGATCATGGATGGCAATGAAGCCTTCGTCTCCGGAGGCCCAGCCAAGGGAGAACTGGTCGAGCCGGGCGTTGTCATGGCCTCGGGGGATATCGTGGCCCTTGTGGCAAAGGCTTTCCAGCCTTGTTGGTGGAGGGTATCGGCCCTGGAAAGGCCCTCCCACGTTATGTTGACAAGCCAGACGTGCCCTGCTAGCATCGGCTTCGCACCCACACCACAATCGAAGGCGCTCTCGATCCATGGCCAATTCGGGCAAGCTTGCGGCACATCCCGAAAAGGCAGGAAATGAAAGATACTGACAGGACGAAGCAGCAGGTAGTTGATGAGCTCGCCCGATTGCAGCGGCGAATCAGCGACCTGGAGGCGCTGGAGGCCCAGCTCAGCCACGCCGAGGAGGCACTTCGCAGATCCGAGGAGAGGCACAGGTTCCTCTACGAAATGAGCCCGGCAATTAGCCTGGTCGTTGGAATGGACGGCAGGGTAAGGGACGTCAACAGGGCTGCGTTGGAGGCCTTCGGGTACTCGAAGGATGAGATCGTCGGCCGACCCGCGTTGGACTTCGTTGTTCCTGATGAGAGGAAGAGGGTGGCGGCGGCTCTGGAGAAGACGCTCAGTGGTGAGTACCAGCCGGGCATGGACCTCGATATCCAAACAAAGGACGGGGCTAGGGCCACGCTAGTGACGTCTCCGTCGGTCCTGGTGCTGGAGGAGGATGGCAAGGCCGTGGGCATGCTTGTCACCGCCGCGGACATGACGCAGCGCAAGAGGGCCGAGGAGAAGTTGCGGCAGAGCGAGCGGTATTTCCGATCCCTGATTGAGAACACCCTCGAAGTCATCATCGTCATCGCTGCCGACGGGGTCATCAAGTACCTGAGCCCCGCCGCTCAGGCGGTGCTCGGGTACAAACCCGAAGAGGTGCTGGGCACAGACAGCCTGGGCTTCATCCACCCGGATGATATTCCCTATGTCACCAAGAAATTCGGTCAGATGCTACAGAGCCCGGGGGGAATCGCGACAGCCGAGGTGCGTGCCCGGCACAGGGACGGGTCGTGGCGTTTTATGGAGGCGGTGGGGCACAACCTTCTCGATGACCCCGTAGTCGCAGGTATCGTTGTCAACTACCGCGACGTGACCGACCGCAAGGAGGCGGGCGATGCGCTGCGAGAGAGCGAGACGCGGTTCCGCACGCTGTTTGAGGGGGCGGCAATCGGCATGGCGCTGGTGGACATGAAGGGAGGAGTCTGGGACATCAATCCCGCACTGGAGAGCATGTTGGGCTACACGCAGGAGGAGCTAGCCAACATGACACAGCGCCTGTACCTTCACCCCGACGATGCGATGCTGGACGCCAGGCAGTTCACGGAGCTGGTGGCGGGAAAACGGGACCGCTATCAGATCGATAAGCGCTACGTGCGAAAGGATGGACAGGTGAGCTGGGGCCGCCAGAGCATCTCTCTCATAAGGGGGCCCGGGGGAGAATCGCTGTTCACTATCGCCATGGTGGAAGATATCACCGAGCGCAAGCGCGCGGACGAGCGACTCAAAGAGGGCTTCGCCAGGCTGCGAAGCATGCTGGACGGCGTTGTCGAGACCCTGGCCTCCGCCGTGGAGATGAGAGACCTCTACACTGCCGGCCACCAGCGGCGCGTAGCCAGGCTGGCCAGCGCCATCGCGCGAGAGATGGGACTCTCCAACGAACAGATCGAAGCAATCCGCATGGCGGGTCTGGTTCACGACATCGGCAAGATGAGTGTGCCCGGAGAGATCCTGAGCAAGCCGGCCATTCTCACGCCGGTGGAGTTCTCGCTTGTCAAGAGTCATGCGCAGGCTGGACAAGACATAATGAAGGGAATTGAGTTCCCGTGGCCCGTTGGCCAGATAGTGGCGCAGCACCACGAGAGAATCAACGGTTCGGGGTATCCCAACGGCCTGAGGGGCGAAGGGATTACCCTGGAGGCGAAGATCGTGGCGGTCGCCGATGTAGTAGAGGCTATGTCCAGCCACCGCCCCTACCGGCCGGCTCTGGGGATAGAGAAGGCCCTGGAGGAGGTATCTACAAACAAGGGGGTCCTCTATGACCCCAACGTAGTGGACGCCTGCGTGAGACTGTTCAAAGAGAAGGGCTTCGAGTTCGAGTGAGCGCCTGTCGGCGCTGGCGAATGGTTCCCAGCCTTGATGACGGGGAGTCGGTAGGTTGAGGCAAGTCCTTCGGCGGGCAACGAGCTTGCTACCGGTGTTGGCTCTTCTCGCAGCCTGCCGAGCCCGCCCGGTGTCAGGGTACAAGGCTGACTCATGCATAGTCGAAGGAGGCCTGAAATGGCGATGAAGAGCAGGAAGGAAAGCAAGGAATACGTGCTCAAAACAGCCAAGGAGCACGACGTGAAGTTCATCAGGCTGTGGTTCACCGATATCCTGGGTGTGCTCAAGAGCTTCGCCATAACCGTGGAGGAGCTCGAGGGCGCTCTGGAGCAGGGAATGGGGTTCGACGGCTCATCGATCCAGGGCTTCGCCCGCATCGATGAAAGCGACATGGTGGCCCTGCCTGAGCCCGATACCTTCCGACTGCTCCCGTGGAGGCCCACGGAGCACCGCGCTGTCGCCCGGATGTTCTGCGACATTCTGAAGCCGGGTGGCGAGGTCTTCGAAGGCGACCCCAGGTACGTCCTCAAGAGGAACCTGAAGCGCGCAGCGGACATGGGCTACACATACTATGTGGGGCCCGAGCTGGAGTACTTCTATTTCCGGGACTCAAAGGGCACCGAGCCCCTCGACCAGGGAGGTTACTTCGACATGGTGCCTCTGGGCGCGGCCGCTGACCTGAAGATGGAATCCCCGCTCTCGCTGGAAGACCTGAGGAGGGATACTGTCCTCACGCTGGAAGATATGGGCATCGCCGTCGAGTACGCCCATCACGAGGTGGCACCCAGCCAGCACGAG
>CAZBET010000130.1:0-4935 GCA_964490995.1 uncultured Dehalococcoidia bacterium | reverse complement strand
CTAGGCTTCACTAGGTTCCCACACCGGGAGACACTTCGTTGAGCTCAAGACCTCCCTCTCTCATAGCCTTGAGTATCGCCTCGGTGCGCGATGCTACGTTCATCTTGACGAATATGTTCGAAATGTGAGCTTTCACAGTCCGCACAGTCACAGAGAGCCTCTCTGCGATTTCCTTGTTGCTCATGCCGGTTGCCGCCAGCCTGAGTACCTCGATCTCCCGGTCGGTGAGGTTCTCCTTCCACTTCAGCTTGCTGCTCTCGTCGACTGGGATCCCCATCGCCCGCCTGAGCAGCTTGGCGATGATGGACGGATGCAGAACCGACTCCCCCGCCCTCACCGCTCGAATCGCCGCCACGATGTCGCGGCCGCGAGCACTTTTCAACAAGTACCCTGCCGCCCCCGCCTCCAGCAGGCCCAGTATGTACTGGTCGTCATCGTACGCAGTCAGGATCAGAATAGCAGTGCCGGGGCTGATCTGCTTTATCTGCTTGCTGGCTTCGATTCCGTTCATCCTTGGCATTACGATGTCCATCACCGCGATGTCCGGCTTCAGGTCAGAAGCCAGCGTGACCGCTTCCTCTCCGTCGCACGCCTCACCGACCACCTCTATGTCATCCTGGCGGTCGAGGAGGTCTTTCATTGATTCTCGAAGCAAAGCGTGGTCGTCAGCGATCAGCACCCTCGTCTTCTGCTTCATTAGTGCTAAGTGTCCCTGTCGACTGGTTCCAGAGCCAATTCTAAAGCATTGAGATTCCCTTAGCAAACTGCGTGCACGAGTGCTCTGGCAGCGCGCCCGATGTCCCGCTGTCTTTGCGAGGCGCCCAAGCCGCGAGCGCAGCGTGGCGGGCAGGCGCCGCGGCAACCGCCCGGCATGACCAAAGACCGGGGACGGGAGACGGGGACAACTAGACCCTGTGCTTCTTAGACCGAGAGATTGCCGCGCCTCGCCCTTCGCGAAGGGCGATGGTCTCGCAGTGACAAACATGCTCTCAGCCGTCTTTGCGAGGCGTCGCAGGCGGGCTCGCAAAGACGGGTGGCCCTGACCTTCCGACCTGACCCTCCCTTTCCCTTTAGTACAGGGCTGGCATTGTACCTGGGCATTGTACCACTGGACATAACGAGATTGACCCCAAGTCCAATGTCAGCGAGGTTGTCGCAACGTATACTGTAATTGGAGGCACAGAAGGGGGGTGACACCATGATGAGACCGATAGCTTCGCAGCACATCGAAGCGGTACAGGCCCCGGAGAAGGCGCCCAGGACAAAGGGCAAGGAGGCCCAGGCCGGGAAAGAGGCGATCCTCGAAGTGCTCGGCCGGGCCGCCGATGACAGCAAGTTTCTGGCCCAGATGGCTGACGATCCAGAGAAGGCTCTCGCGCCGTATTACGTGCTGAGCTGGGAAGAGCGTGCGGCCCTCGCCAGCGGAGACATCAAGAGGATCGAGAGCTGGGTCGGCAAGCTCGACAAGCGCCTGGCAACATGGCTCTGGCTTCGGCTTCAGCAGCAGAAGTTCTAGGATGCGGCTGATAGTAGGTTGCGAGTGACCCTCAGGGCGCTCATGAAGCCAACACGACGAGGTGAAAGATGAAAGCTCCTCAGCTAACTGAAGATGCGCGCGTGGCACTACAGGAGCGCGACAGGACGATTGGGAAACAGGTGGCCGACATCCTGGCATCTTTCAAGGGGGAGAAGGGCGAGTTGATCCCGCTGCTTCAGAAGGTGCAGCAGGCTTTCGGCTACTTGCCGGAGCCGGCGATGAAGCAGATAGCTGATTTCGTTCACGTGCCTGCGAGCACAGTCTTCGGCATCGGGACATTCTACGCCCAGTTCAAGCTCGTCCCGACGGGCCGTAACATCGTCAAGGTGTGCCGGGGCACAGGCTGCTACGTGCGCGGGGCGCCACGCATACTGACCGAACTCGAAAAGGAACTGGGCATCAAAGACGGCCAGACCACGCCGGACATGGAGTACACGATTGAAACGGTCGCCTGCTTCGGCTCATGTGCGCTGGCGCCGGTCATGGTGGTCAATGAGAAGGTCCACGGCAGAATGACGCCCGACAAGGTGAAGAAGGTCATAGGCAAGAAGAGTTAGCGGCTTTCTTGCGCTGCGTAGATAGGGGGCACCATGAGTTTCCAGGAGATCAAGAAACAAGCAGCTCTGCAATGGCAGGAAGTGCAGAGAAGCCCCAGGCCCCGCATCCTTATCGGCACGGCGACCTGCGGTATGGCATCGGGAGCCGAGGACATAATGCAGACCCTCAAGACGGACCTGCCGAAGCACGGTATCCGGGCCGACATCGTTGAGGTGGGGTGCATCGGCCTCTGCTACGCTGAACCGCTGATCGAGGTGGTCAAGCCGGGCAAGCCCAGCGTCTTCTACGGCAACCTCACCCCCGAGCTCACCGTTGAGGTCGTCAGGGACTGGCTGGCCGGGGACAACCCCCGCCCCGACCTCGCCCTTGGCACCCGCGGCGAAGGCAGCCTGGACGGAATCCCGCGACTGTTCGACCTGCCGGTGCTCAAGCCCCAGGTCCGAGTCGCACTGAGGAACTGCGGCAATATCGATCCCGCTAACATCTACCATTACATCGCCAACGGCGGCTACGAAGGGCTGAACAGGGCGCTCAAGATGAAGCCTCAGGACGTAATCGACGAGGTCAAGAAATCGGGGCTGCGCGGTCGCGGGGGCGCCGGCTTCCCCACGGGCATGAAATGGCAGTTCTGCCACGACGCCCCAGGAACAATGAGATACATAGTGTGCAACGCTGACGAAGGAGACCCCGGAGCCTTCATGGATAGGGCGGTCATGGAAGGCGACCCGCACGCCGTTCTCGAAGGCATGCTAATCGGCGCCTATGCTATAGGGGCGTCCGAGGGCTATATCTACATCCGTGCTGAATACCCGCTGGCAATCAAGCGGCTGCTGGTTGCCCTGAAACAGATGGAGGAGTGCGGCCTGTCCGGCGACAACATCATGGGCTCAGGCTTCAGCTTCCATTTCAAGATAAAGGAGGGCGCGGGTGCCTTCGTCTGCGGCGAGGAGACAGCGTTGATGGCCTCCATCGAAGGAAGCCGCGGCATGCCGCGGTCGCGTCCCCCATTCCCCGCCCAGTCCGGTCTCTGGGGCAAGCCCACCAATATCAACAACGTGGAGACCTGGGCCAACGTCTCCGCAATTCTCGAGAAAGGGGCTGCCTGGTACGCCGGCTACGGCACGGAGAAGAGCAAAGGCACTAAGACCTTCTCACTGGTGGGGAAGGTTGAGCGCACGGGGCTTATCGAGGTCCCGATGGGCATCAAGCTGCGTGACATCATCTACGGCATCGGCGGCGGAGTCCTGGGAGGCAAGGCGTACAAGGCGGTGCAGACCGGCGGGCCCTCCGGGGGCTGCCTGCCTTCCAGCGTGCTCGACTCGCCTGTCGACTTTGAGGCTCTGGCTGCCGCCGGTTCCATCATGGGCTCCGGCGGAATGGTGGTCATGGATGAGTCCACCTGCATGGTGGACGTCGCCAGGTACTTCTTGACGTTCACTCAATCCGAGTCCTGCGGCAAGTGCGTTGTGTGCCGGTATGGGACGAAGCAGATGCTGGACATCTTGCAGGACATCGTGAACGGAGACGGCAGGCCCGGCGACATCGAGTTGCTTATGGAATTGGGCGACGCGGTCAAGAACGGCTCGCTCTGTGCCCTGGGCGGCACCGCTCCTAACCCGGTGCTCACCACGATCCGCTATTTCAGAGACGAGTATGAGGCACACATAAAGGAGAAGCGCTGCCCGGCCTTGGCCTGCCGAGCCCTCATCACCTACTACATAGTCCCCGAGAAGTGCCAGGGATGCGGTATCTGCGCTCGAGCGTGCCCATCCGAGGCTATCAAGGGTGGCAAGCGAATGGTGCACGTGGTCGACGCAGCCAAATGCATCAAATGCGGCACGTGCCTCGACGTCTGTCCGGCCAAGTTCAGTGCCGTCGCAATAGCCTCAGGTGAGCCTGTCAAGGTTCCGGCCGAGCCGGTTCCGGTGGGCGGCAAGGCCTAGTCGGGCACAGCATCGAAGCTATGTGACGGCAAGGGAGGAGACCAATGACGACAACAGTCTCAAGAGTCGAGGGTGAGAAAAAGGTGGCCATCATCAACCTCACCATAGACGGAAGAAAGGTGGAAGCGCCGAAGGGGGCCACCGTGCTGGAGGCAGCGCTGGGCGCCGACATATACATTCCCACGCTCTGCTATGACCCGGACCTGAAGCCCTACGGGGCGTGCCGTCTCTGCGTCGTTGAGATCGATGGGATGCGCGGCATAGTCAGCTCCTGCACCACGCCGGCGGCGGACAAGATGGTGGTGCATACAGAGACGCCAAAGGTGAACCAGGCTCGCAGGATCGCCATGGAGCTGATCATGGCCAACCACCTGGGCGACTGCCTTACCTGCGCCAAGAACCAGCAGTGCGAGCTACAGAAAGTCGCACGGTATCTCGGCATCGACCAGGAGCACTTCGACCGGCTGCGGAAGAGCACCAGGGTGCTTCCCATAGACAGGAGCCATCCTGCCTTTGACCGCGACCACAACAAGTGCATCCTTTGCGCCAGATGTGTGCGTGCCTGCCACGAGATAGTAGGCGTCGGCGCTATTGACCTCGCATTCCGTGGCTATGCAGCCAAGGTGAGTACCTTCGGCGATAAGCCGATACACGAGTCAATCTGCGAATCATGCGGTGAGTGCATATCGCGGTGCCCCACCGGCGCGCTCCTCCCGAAGCGCACCAGGCAGGCCACACGCTGGGTCAAGACCATCTGCCCCTACTGCGGCGTTGGTTGCTCGATGTTCCTGGGCGTTCGCGGCAATGAGATCGTCGAAGTCCAGGGAGACAGGGAGAGCCCCGTCAACAAGGGCGGCCTCTGCGTCAAGGGACGCTTTGGCTTCGACTTCGTCAGCC
>CAZBET010000129.1:0-4962 GCA_964490995.1 uncultured Dehalococcoidia bacterium | reverse complement strand
CGGCGCCTGCCTTCTTCCCGGCGTCTTCGAGGGTCTGTGCGGCCTTCTGCTGGGCTTCGGCGACGACGCGCTTGGCCTCGGCGTCGGCCCTATTCCTCGCCTCCTGGACGAGTTGGCGCCCGGTGAGT
Source organism: uncultured Dehalococcoidia bacterium (assembly GCA_964490995.1). GTDB lineage: Bacteria > Chloroflexota > Dehalococcoidia > SZUA-161 > SZUA-161 > CAZBET01. The sequence continues at coordinate 4,834 of CAZBET010000129.1, read as the reverse complement.
TCGGCCTCCGAGATCACCTTCTTCGCCTCGGGCTGGGCGCCGGCGCGGGCCTTGTCAACGATGCGCTGCGCCTCCTGGTGGGCACGCGAAATGATCTTGGCGGCCTCGGCGTCTGCCTTTGCCGTGGCTTGCTCCTTGGCCCTGGCTTCGGCCTGTTTCGAGAAGTCCTTGATGAAGGACTCGACTTCCTTCTCATCGAGTCCGTGTTCGACGATATGGAACTTCCGCCCACCCAACTCCCTGACCTTATCGTCTCCCATGACCCCCTCCTTTGACTCCGCACGGAGAGTGTGGCAGCCCTAACCCAGAAGATGTAAGTGTATTTGGTCGGCTTCGGAGTATAAACTGTTTTCGCGAGGTTGTCCACAGGATGGCGGACGCCCTAATCCGTGACTCCAGATTCAGGAGGCTCACCCGGTGGGTGATGAGGCGTGGTTCTCTTTTTCCGTTCGCCCTGAGCCTGTCGAAGGGCCGTTCATGGTTCGACAGGCCTGTGCTGAGCCTGCCGAAGGGCTCACCACGAACGGCAACTCCGCAGTCTATCCACGGATTAGGAGGACGGGGGACCGAAGACGGGGGACGGGGTGCGAGTGGAAGGCGGGGGCTGTTTGTTGGTAGAATAGAGCCGCGAAATAGCGGCGCGAGTGCGGGGGAATGGGCAAGGCTGATATGGAGTTCACCGGCGAACGAATGGTGCCGGGCAAGACTCCGGACGCCATCTACAAGGAGCACATAGACAGGTATGTCTTCGCCGCCGGTATCGCTGAGAACAGGGATGCTCTCGATGTGGCATGCGGCACGGGATATGGCGTGGACTGCCTGGCGGAGAAGGGGGCGGGGAGGGTGGTGGGGGTGGATGTGTCGCTGGAGGCGGTGAATTACGCCCGGGAGAGGTTCGGGCACGGCGCGAGGGTGAGCTTTGTTTGCGCGGACGGGGTCGTTCTGCCCTTCGCGGATTGCTCTTTTGATGTGGTCGTGTCCTTTGAGACCCTGGAACACATCCGGGCCTACAGGAAGTTCCTGGCTGAGTGCAGGAGGGTGCTCAGGGAAAGGGGCCTCCTGGTCTGTTCGACCCCGAACAGGCGCGTCTTCTCGCCCCGTCTGGCCAAGCCCTTGAATCCGTTTCATGTGAAGGAGTTCTGGCCGGAGGAATTCGTTCGTTTGCTGCGCCGGTTCTTCGGCTCTATCACCCTGTATGGCCAGTGTGACGTGACACTGGCCGACAACTCCGTTGAGCGAAGGTACGGAGTGCGCGAGTTCAGGGACGACGACCGGGTATCGTCGGGGTACATGATTGCTGTCGCCAGGAAGACAGCGGGGAGCCGTGTTCGATGACCTCACCCAAGGTCTCAGTAATCATCGTGAACTGGAACAACTTCGAGGACAGCGCGGAGTGCCTGGAGTCCCTGAAGTGCGCCACCTATCCGAACCTTGAGGTGGTGGTGGTTGACAACGGGTCGGATGCGGATGATGCGGGGAGGCTGCGGGAGAGGTTCGGAGGCTCCGTAAGGCTCATTGAGAACCAGAGGAACTTGGGCTTTGCCAAAGGCTGCAACATCGGGATCAGAGATGCGCTGGGGAGGGGGGCGGACTACGTTGCCCTATTGAACAACGACACTGTGGTCACCCCTGGTTTTCTCGATGAGCTGGTGAGGGCCGCGCGGAGTGACGGCAGGGTCGGGATCGCCGGCGGGAAGATTCGCTGCTATGAGTTCCCGGACCTCATCTGGTTCGCGGGGGGCATAGTCGATTACCGGACAGGGAATACGCCGATCAGGGGCAGCGGGGAGGTGGATCAAGGGCAGTTCGACGAGAAGGTGGAGGTGGACTGGATTTGTTCATGCTTCATGCTTATCTCGCGTGAGCTCCTGGAGAAGGTCGGGCTGCTGGATGAGAGGTTCTTCTTCGGGTGGGAGGACGCCGACCTGTGCCTCCGGGCCGCCGGGAAGGGGTACAAGGTTCTCTACGTGCCTGGAGCTGGAATCTGGCACAAGGGCTTCGGGGACACCAAAAGGGAGAGGCTGAAGGGGCGGCCGCTGTACTACGCGGCACGGGGTCATTTCATCTTCATGGACAAGCACTTCAGCAGGCGGCAATTGCTGAGTTCGGGGGTGTATTTCGTGACCCGGTTCCCCAAGTTCGCGCTGGACTACGCACGCATCACGCGGCAGTGGAAAGCCCCCTTCTACATACTGAGGGCCCTGTTGGACTACACGGCGGCGAAGAGCAGGAGGGCCCTGAAGCTGTAGGCGGGCTGTCTTTTCGGGGAGTTCGTCTCCGGCATGGGGTGACTTGTCATTGCGAGGAGCCCGCCCTAGTTCAACCTGTCATTGCGAGGCGCCGCAGGCGCCGAAGCAATCTCAGCGCAGGAGAGAAATGAACCTGGAGATTGCTTCGCCTCGTCCTTCCCTTGGGGAAGGACGAGGATCTCGCAAAGACAGAAGGGCGCGCCACTCTGTCTTCGTGACCGGCTTGTCCGCGGCGGGCCTAGTCCAGCGTCTGGGCGACGAGCTCGGCCACATCCATAGCTTTGAGTTTCGCCTCTGCCTCAAGCGCCTTGATGGCGTCCTCGAACATCTGAATGCAGAAGGGGCAGGCTGTGGCTACCACTTCGGCGTTCGTTTTCAAAGCCTCTTCCGTGCGCACGTGGTTCATCCGACGCCCTATCTGCTCCTCCATCCACATCCTGCCGCCGCCGGCTCCGCAGCAGAACCCTTTGCTCTTGCGGCGCTGCATCTCGAGCGGCGCCGTGCCGCCGACACGGAGGAGGACCTCCCGCGGGGCAGCGTATATGTCGTTGTACCTGCCCAGGTAGCATGAGTCGTGATAGGTGATCTTCTTCTCCAGGGTCCTGGGCAGGGTCAGCTTGCCCTGTCTCAGCAGGTCCGCGATGAACTCGGTGTGGTGCCGGACCTCGTAGTTGCCGCCGAACTGCGGGTACTCGTTCTTGATGGTGTTGTACCCGTGCGGGCACGCGGTGACGATCTTCTTCACTCCGTAGCGGTTCAGGGTCTCTATGTTCTGCTGGGCGAGCGTCTGGAAGAGGTACTCGTTTCCTATCCTCCGGGCGGGCTCGCCGCAGCAGGACTCTTCAGGGCCCAGTATTCCGAAGTTGACGCCTGCCGCCTGGAAGACCTTGGCGACGGCTTTGGCGACTTTGATATTCCGCTCCTCCAGGGCGCCCGTGCAGCCGACCCAGTAGAGCACGTCGACGGCGCTGTCCTCAGCCAGCACCTTGACCTTGAGGCCCTCTGTCCAGTCGGTTCTCGTGGCCATCGTGCCTCGCCAGGGGTGGCCCCTCTGTTCCATGCTGCGCAGCGCACCCATGGCGGTCTCGGGGAAGCGGGTCTGCTCAAGCACCAGATTGCGCCGCATCTCGACTATCTTGTTGATGGGCTCGACGAAGACCGGGCACTGCTCCTGGCAGGCACGGCAGGTTGTGCAAGCCCAGATCGCGTCCTCTGAAATGACGTCGCCGATCATCTGGCGCCCGTTGTCTCCCGGCTTCCCGGGGTTCTCCGTTGCCGGGTTCACCGCAGGCCGGGCCTTGAGCAGAACCGGGCCCTTTTCCACCATCAGGGCTTTCAAATCCTGGACTACCTTCTTGGGGGAAAGCGGCTTCCCGCTGAGATGGGCAGGGCAGTTGTCCTGGCAGCGGCCGCAGCGGGTGCACGCATCGAGGTCCAGGAGGTCTTTGAAAGTGAAGTCCTGTATCCTGGAGGCTCCGAAGGTCTCTGCCTCCTCCAGTTCGATTGTCCTGAGCGCACCCTTTGGTGCCGTTGACCTGAAGAACGCGTTGACCGGCCCTACTGCCATGTGAGTGAGCTTGTTGAAGCCGACGCCGATGTAGACGATGGTGCCGATGATGAGCATCGAGTGGAACCACCACAAGCCTGCGTACCAGCCCATAACATGGCTGCCGCCCTTGAACGCCAGAGCGAAGCCGTAGCCAAGGAAGGCCCACTTCTCCCAGACCATTATGGGCAACTGAGGAGATGCGGCTTGGGTAGCCACAATCCGCAGCCCTTCGAGGATGAACCCGGAGAGCACGATGACGAGGATGAGGGCCAGGGTGACGCCGTCCGCGGGGATGTTGTCCAGCCTGTCCGGCTTCTGGATGTATCTCCGGATGGCGACCATGATGACGCCGACAAGCACCATCAGGCCGCCCAGGTCGGCGAGGAAGGAGATGGCCAGATAGAGGTTGCCCTGGAGGAAGTGCACGGTGTAGTAGCTGAGCACGTCCAGAGCCGTGGCCAGAAGGAGAAGGAGGGCGCCGTAGAAGATGAGTGCGTGGATGATGCCGGGATAGGGGTCGCTGATGATTTTCTTGTGGAGTATGCCGTCCACCGTAGCCTTATAGATGAAAGCCTTCGTCTTCTTGCCCAGTTCGCTGAATGTGTTGTCCTGTTTGCCCAGCCTCCAGAGGCGGGATCGTTGGTAGAGAACGTAGATGAGGTAGGCTACCGCAATCACCGCCAGCCCGTACAGCAGGAAATGTGTCCAGTGCGGCTCTATGCCGAAGAATACCTCACGATGCGCTGACATATTGCCTCCTTTGAATCCGCTGTGAATTTTAGCATAAACCCCCAGCAGTGCCAAGCCCGAAGCCGGGAGCACGCGGCAATCGCCAGGTTCATTTCTCTCCTGCGGTGAGATTGCTTCGTCGTCCTTCCCCAAGGGAAGGACTCCTCGCAATGACACCCTGATTACTATGTCTTTGCGAGACCATCGGCCTTCGCCGAGCGAAGGACGAGGCGCGGCAACCGCCTCGATTGCGGCAGCGGCCCGGAAATCCCCCTGTATCCCCCTTCTCCGAAGGGGGAGGGACGAG
>CAZBET010000128.1:0-5005 GCA_964490995.1 uncultured Dehalococcoidia bacterium | reverse complement strand
AGCCAACCCGGCCTGAGATTCTTCGCTGCGCTCAGAATGACACTGTGACAGGGCTGCCTGGCTGTGGGAGAGCCTTTCCAGGCTCGACGGAATCGTCTGGACGGGCGAAATCAAGGCTGGAAAGCCTTTCCCACGGTAGGGCTGCGGCCTCGCTCTTCGCAGGGTCAGGGCAGGCTCGTTAGCCCTCTCATCAAGGCAAATGAGCTTCGAAGGGGGACATACATGAGGTCGACGTTCAGCGCCAGCGCCGAGATCAACGCGCCTCCGGAGCAGGTATGGGCCTCGGCCATGGACTTCGATGAATGGCCCCGGTGGATCCGGGGCATCAAGAGGATCGAGCAGCTTTCCCCGGGTCTCCTCGGAAAGGGCTCGCGCCTCTGCGTCACCGCCAGGTTCATCATCACTGTGAAGCTCTACATGACGCTCACCGAGTTCCTCCCGCCGCAACGCGCTGTGATGGAGAGCAGGGTCTTGGGCACTAGGATGACGCGCTACTACGTGCTGGAGCCTGTGGGCAAGGCGACGAAGCTCACGGTGGGCGGCGAACTGGAGGGGTTGCTGGCCTTCCTCGTTCGCCGGGGCGGCCACGCCCTGTCCCGGCAGATCGTGCTGGGAGCCAAGCGCAAGATCGAGGGTTCGACGAGCCCCAACGCGGCGTGAACCGCAGAGACCGCAGAGTGCGCAGAGGACCCTGCACACAGAGCGGTGCACTGCGAATGTCATTGCGAGCCATCGTCCTTCGGCAACGAAGGACGAGGCGCGGCAATCGCCCAGTCTCACAGGGTGGCGAAGCCAAGTCGGCTATCCCCCTTTCGCAAAGGGGGATACAGAGGGATTTCCCCCCATCAGCCACGAGCCATGAGCCATGAGCCGTCAGCTCTTCGCCGCCTTCGCCTTCTTCATGGCGCCGACCAGATAGACGCCCACCACGGACAGATCCTCGGTGGGGAGGTAGTTCTCGGCGGCGGCATCGAAAAGGATGTTTATCGAGGAGGGTATCCCCTCTTCGCCCTGATAGAAGATACAGGCCATGGGGAGCCTGGGGAGCGCCATGAACTTGAAGGCGGCGTCCCCCGTGCGGGTGATAGGGATGCCGCCGACAGCCGCCCCTGCCCTCTTGAATGTCTCGACGTCGTTGTCGAAGGCGCGAAGCAGCGGCTGCACGGCCATCTGAAGGAAGCGGCGTTCGAAAAAAGACGCGCCCGGAAGCTGCCTGTACGCGATCCACTCGTCGGCGACAGGTGTCCCGTTGGCCTGCAAGAGGTAGTGCAGCAGGATTATCTCGATCCAGTCCTGCGCAGCGGCGGCAGTGCTCTCATCTACGACCTTGATTTCCGGGTAGTGCACCAGGAACACTCGGTTGAAGAACGGTATCCTGAACCTCTTGCCGTCGTAGTCCACGCCCGCCTTCGAGGCGACCGCATAGGGCGTGATGCCCTTCATGTCCTTGACGGCCTTCTCCAGAGCAGGGTCGTAAGACATCTCCCGTTCCTCCCGCGCCACAGTATATCGGCGAGGCGAAGCGAAGGCAAGCCCCTGTGCTCTTGCGTCAATTTGCAGAGTCTCCACGCTGCAGCGGGCTTGAGTGGGCGCTCTGTGCTATAATGTGGCCAAATTGGCCACTGGTCCTGGCGGGGACGCGCCCTGCATCGAACCGGACGCCCACCACGAGGGTCCTCGCACGGGGGCGGGTGTAGGCAGGTCGAGAACGGCAGGCGACTAGTCGAGAGGGTGGTGCTCCTTGACTCCAGTAGGCGAAACGAAGCTTTTTCCGGAAATGGATGGAGCTGCGATTGCCTCCAAACGCAATGCGAGGAGAGCTAACAACCTAGACGGGAAGACCTGGACGCGGTACTCTATCAGCATCTGGAACGACATTCGAAAAACCGCTGAGGAACTGCGTCTGGGGCACCCGGCGATGTTCCCCGCTCAGTTGCCGGCGAGGCTGATCGAGTGCTTCACCACAGACGAGGACAGGGTAATCCTGGACCCCTTCGTCGGTACTGGTTCGACTGTTGTCGCCGCGAAGAAACTTGGGAAGGTTGGCATCGGGCTCGATGTTTCAGCAAGCTTCGTGGAGACCGCGCTTCTTCGGCTCGGCCAGGCGGACATGTTCTCCGACACCGACCAGCAAAGCAGGATACTGAGGGCGGACGCCCGGAATCTGCTCGATTGCGTGTCACCTGAGTCGGTGGACATGGTCATAACCTCGCCGCCCTACTGGAACATACTGACCGAGAGGCGCACCGCGGACTACCGGGACATCAGGCACTACGGCGACATGCCCGAAGACCTGGGCAAGATTGCGGACTACCGCGAGTTCCTTGCTGCCCTTCAGGGCGTCTTCCGCCTGGTGTACCGCGTGATGAAACCGTCCAAGTACTGTGTCGTCGTGGTGATGGACATCAGGAAGAGGGACAAGTTCTATCCCTACCACTCCGACGTTGCCACGCTCATGCAGCAAATCGGCTTTGTGTACGACGACCTTGTCATCTGGGATCGCAGGCACGAGTACAACAACATGCGTCCTCTGGGGTTCCCGGCGCGATTCCGCATCAACAAGGCACACGAGTTCATTCTCATATTCCAGAAGCCTCGTGCTTGAACGGTGGGGATGTGGCGAGAGTCAGAGCTGCCGACTACCCGCGAGAAATCGAGCAGTCCCTCGCCCGGGCGAAGTGGGCGGACTTCGCCGTAGCCTTCGCAACCGAGCGGGGCGTAACTTCGGGGGACATTGAGCGCAGCCTTGAGGAGTTCCTGAAATCCGGGGGCCGCCTCCGGGTCATGGTTGACCTAAGGTTGGCGAACACGGACCCCCAGTTCCTCGCGCGGCTGCTGGCGTTGCGATCAAAGGGCTTCAGGGTACAGTGCCGGTGCTACGTGACCCTGGGCGATGGTGTCTTTCACCCCAAGCTTTACGTTTTCGGACTCAAGAGCGGCTCTGTCTTGGCAATTTGCGGCTCAGCGAACTGGACCGGGCCAGCCTACGCCTCCAACGTTGAGTATGGACTCGTACTCGAGGGAAAGCCTGGCGACGAAGCCATCAGGGGAGCCACCGGTTTCTTCGAGCACCTGTGGAGCTCTCCACAAGCGAAACGGGTAACGCGCAAGACGCTGGACGCGTACGAGACCTACTGGCTGCGACGCCATGAGATGGACGATCGACTTCGCAAGCGCTCCGCCCCGCTCTGGGGGAAGGTTCAAGGTCAGATCGCTGCAGGTAGGGCGGTGCGGGGCTTCCGGTGGCCCAGCGAGGGCGCGGCATTCCTGCTCGGATGTCTAGCAGCCCGAGGTTCCATCGACAGGCGTCGGCGGTCTATCACCATTCACTTCCGATACGGAGGCAGTGCCTACAGGCACGGGAAACTGCGAGCCTACGTGGGGAAGGGAACGGTATCATACCGCGCGGACAAGGTCGTTTCCGCCGTGCCTCAAGCTGTCGCCGACCGAATATGTGCGGTGGTCGCTCCTTCAGCGGCAGAAGTCCACCAGACGGGGAAGTGGACGTTCGAAGTGCGGGTTGACTGCAGGGCCAACGGAGGTCTCTTGGACAACCTTAAGGCCTTCTTCGGGACCAAGGCTGACTACCGATCCTTCCACGTTCCGCGGCAGGTGCTCGAGGCGGACCGGCGGTGCCAAGCGGACTTCCTACGAGGCTACGCTTTGGCATCGGGCCTTGTGAGCGGAGGGACGTACGACCCGACCTACAGGCATCAGGTTTGGCTCCGGCCGGCGACCCAAAACAAGGCCCAGTTTGAACAGGTCGTCGACTTGCTCCGAAGGGCGGCAAGCATAACCGCACATCGCCATCGGCGAGCGACCAGAGACGTCGCCGTGAAGATTCGCTGCGAGTCTTGGCTAGCCATCGGTTTCGGGGTCGATTGGCTTGACGCACTTGTCGAAGAAGGGGCGCGTCTCAACCGCGCGTCTGCGCGCCCTGCCATATCGTAAACTGCCCGAACCGGAGGTTTGCGACGGCGAAGCCTACGTCGATCCCCGGGCCTGCCAAAACTGCTACGTTCCCCCGCCCATCCGCATTTGACCCATATAGCTTCCTTGACACCCATTCGTGCCTCGGTTAAGATTGGCGGGCAGTCAGGAACCAGGGAACCTCGATGCCCCAGAAGACTCTGACGTTCGAGAAGCGAGACCAGACCGTCTGGCTCACCCTCAATAGACCCCGCGCCGGTAATACCCTGAACCTCCAACTGGCAAACGAACTCGCCGACGCGTGCCGCAGGATAAGCCAGGACGATGAGGTCACAGTTGTGGTCATCACAGGGGCGGGCAAGGCATTCTGCGCGGGCAGCGACCTGGCGGAGCTTCGCGCAGCTCGCGCCGACAAGCTGTCGCGGGGAAACCCGGCAAGCATCGCCTCCACCGCCGTGGCCGGGCTCAATTGTCCCGTGATCGCCGCCATCAACGGGGACGCCCTCGGCGCGGGCCTCGATCTGGCGCTGAGCTGCGATATCCGCATATGCGTCAGAAGGGCCCGATTCGGCTTCCCCGAGACAGCATACGGCCTCATCCCCGGCGGAGGCGGCACCCAGCGGCTGCCCCGCATCGTCGGCAGGGGGAAGGCCACCGAGATGCTCCTCACGGCCGAGCCGATAAACGCGATCGAAGCGTTCCGCATCGGGCTGGTGAGCAAGGTAGTGCTTCGGCGAGCGCTGTCGGCCGAGGCTGGCGAGATCGCGCAGAGGCTGAGAGGCAGAGCGCCCCTCGCCGTAAGGTACGCCAAGGAGGCCGTGAACAAGGGCATGGACATGACGCTGGCCCAGGGGCTGCGGCTGGAAGCCGACCTCTCCTTCCTGCTCCAGTCCACCAAGGACCGCGCGGAAGGCATCAGAGCGTTTCTGGAGAAGAGGAAGGCCACCTTCAGGGGCGAATAGTCGACGACCGCCAGGGAGGCTGCCTGGTGATGCCATCGTTGTGAGAATGGCGCTTTCCCCCGTTCGTGGTGAGCCTGTCGAACCATGAACGGGCCCTTCGACAGGCTCAGGGC
>CAZBET010000127.1:1302-5006 GCA_964490995.1 uncultured Dehalococcoidia bacterium | reverse complement strand
CGTGCGAGAGGCTTTACAGCCTCGAGCACGGCCCATCGGGCCTGGAAAGGCCCTCCCACAGCAGCGAAACCCACCACCACAAGGGCCAATTCCACAAGCTTCCTTGACAGACCAGTCGCAGGTAGATAGGATATTCGTGCGCGGCAGGAGTGGATTCCTGCTTGCCGCAGGCAAACTGGGCGGCACCCCTCCGGTCGCTTTGGCTTGTCGACCGGTGCAGCGACCTATGAAGACGAGCATTCTCGACACGATCGACTCGCCCGCCGAGCTCAGAGGGCTGACCTACGGGCAATTGGAGCAACTGAGCGCCGAGATACGGGAGGAGTTGGTCAAGAGGGTCTCTGCAAGCGGAGGCCACCTTGCCTCGAACCTGGGCGTCGTCGAATTGACCATAGCCCTGCACCGCGTGTTCGACAGCCCCACGGACAAGATAGTATGGGACGTGGGGCACCAGAGCTACGTGCATAAGCTTCTCACAGGCCGCAGGCAGGCATTCCCCAGCATCCGTCAGCATGGGGGTCTGTCTGGCTTTACGGACAGGGCGGAGAGCCTTCACGACCCCTTTGGCGCCGGCCATGCCAGCACCTCCGTCTCCGCCGCGTTGGGCATGGCGCTTGCCCGCGATCTGGCCGGCCAGGGCCACCACGTCGTCGCCGTCACCGGCGACGGCGCGCTCACAGGAGGCATGGCCATTGAGGCCCTCAACCACTGGGGACAGGTGGGCACGAGGCTGATCGTCATCCTCAACGACAACGGAATGGCTATCTCACCCAGCGTGGGGGCATTCTCCAGGCTATTGAACCGTGTCAGGCTGGACACGAGGTACGAGAGGGCGAAGAGACGGGCGCGGAGGACTGTTACCATCCTGCCACTTGGCGAGCTGGCCTGGGCCTTCAGCAAGCGGCTCAAAGGCCGCATGAAGAGGGCGCTTGTCCCGGGAGCAATCTGGGAGGAGTTGGGCTTCACCTATGTTGGGCCTGTGGACGGCCACAACATCAGAAAGCTGGAGGCGGCGCTGGTGAGGGCGCGAGACTACGAGACGGGGCCAACCCTTGTCCACGTCCTGACCCAGAAGGGCAAGGGCCACGCGCCGGCAGAAGCGGACGCTATCAAGTTTCACGGCATAGCGCCCAGCAACGGCTTGCCCAGCAACGGCCCGTCTTACAGCCAGGTTTTCGGCGATACCGTCCTCCGTCTCATGCGGGAGAACGACAAGGTGGTGGCGATAACAGCCGCCATGCTCGATGGGACGGGGCTGGCGAAGGCGGGCCGCGAGTTCCCCGGCCGCGTGTTCGACGTCGGCATCTGCGAGCAGCACGCCGTCACGATGGCCGGAGGGCTGGCGACCCAGGGGTTCGTCCCCATCGTTGCTATCTACTCCACGTTCCTGCAAAGAGCCTATGACCAGATCATTCACGACATCTGCATCCAGAACCTTCCCGTGGTCTTCGCCATCGACCGCGCCGGAATAGTGGGGGACGATGGCAAGACCCACCAGGGCACCTTCGACATATCCTACCTGTGCGCCATTCCCAACATGGTTGTGGCTGCACCAAAGGACGAGGACGAACTCCAGCACCTGCTATTCACAGCGATCGCCGCCGGGAGGCCCATGGCGATCCGCTATCCCAGGGGCAACGGCCCGGGCAAGCCGCTGAGCGCGGAGATGCGACGGATTCTTCCAGGCAAGGGAGAGTTGCTGAGGCAAGGCAGAGACCTCGCCATACTGGCCATCGGCTCCACGGTCTACCCTGCCCTGGATGCGGCAGCCCGGCTCGCCAGGGACGGTGTCGAGTGCGCCGTGGTGAACGCGCGGTTCGCCAAGCCGCTCGATTCGGAACTCATCCTGCGTCTGGCCAGCCAGACCAAGCGACTTGTCACGGTTGAGGAGAATGCCTTGGCCGGGGGGTTCGGGAGCGCGGTCTCGCAGCTCGTTCAAGCTTCCGGGCTCGCTGACGTAAGGGTCGACGGCATCGGATTGCCCGACAGCTTCGTCGACCACGGGCCCCAGGAGCTCTTTCGCGCCATGTTCGATCTCGACGCCGACGGCATAGCGCGGCGTGTCAAAACAGCGTTCCCGGAGCTGTCGGCACAGAGGGTCGGGCACGGAACGTAACCCAACGAAACGAGGCGATGCAAGGTGGCAATGCGAGTCATCTGTGAACAGGTCACCGCGCGCGAAATCCCCGAGTCCATGACCATCAGCCAGTCGGACGATGCCTGGCACCCTACGAAGGACCGCAATTATGTCGAGTGGTGGTACTTCGACCTGACGAACGCAGACGGAAGCCTGGTAAGAGGCCAGTTCTACCTAATGGGCGATATCTCGCGTCCCAAGATGGTGAAGACGGGCATCAGGGCCAGCCTGGTGAAACCCGACCTGACCGAGATCCTGATTGAGAGGAAGTTCCCCTTCTCCGCGTTCAAGGCCTCGACGGAGAGCTGCGATGTTGAACTCGGCAAGAGCTTCATCAGGGGAAACCTATCGCACTACGACGTCCACATCGAGGACGGGGGCCAGGAGCTCGACCTGGCCTTCGACTCCGGGATGACAGGTTTCAAGGGCCGCGCTTGCTTCGGCGACGAGACGCGGTACATGATGTGGGTTGTGCCTCAGCCGCGGAGCCGGGTCAGAGGAACCTTCAAGACCAAAGACGGGGCATTCAGTATCGACGGTGTGGGCTATCGAGACCACAACTGGTCGAACATCGCCATGATGAACAGCGTCTCCTACTGGGACTGGGGCCGAATCTATGACAAAGAGTTCACCTTCATCTTCGCCGATATCGTCACCACCAAGCGGTTTGGCAACGCCAGGGTGAAGCCCCTCATGCTCTATGACCCAGGCAAACTCGTCTGGCTGACGATGGAGCACGACAAATGGAGCATGACGAAGAAGGATGTCAGGTTTGACCCGCACACGCGGCTGAACTGTCCTCAGACGACCCTGCTGAGAGCCAGAGACGGCGACTTCTCCCTCGATATCGATCTGAGGCTTGGGAAAGCATTCCAGAAGATAGACCTCCTCGCCGACTACAATCCATTGCCCAGATTCCTCATCCGCACCTTCGTCGCCGACCCCTTCGTCGTATCCTTTCTGTCCAACGGCTGCGGCAAGCTGGCCCTTTCGGGAAGGGAGCACGAGCTAGCCTTCACCGCGGTCCACGAGCATGTCAACAACCTCAGGGGGCAGCGCCTGGCGTGACTGAAGGCACCGCACGGGCACCGGAAGTAGGGGCACGGTGCACCGTGCCCCTACGGTGAGATTCTTCGCCCGGCTCAGAATGCCACGACGACCCGCGCGTCGCCAACCGTAGGGGCGGGTTCCAAACTCGCCCTGTCACCCCTGCAAAGACGTAGCGAAGGATCTCCGCCGATTCGGTGGTGGGTTCCGCTGCGCTGCACCCACCCTACGGCCGCGTGGGCGCGAGGGCGCGGTGACCGCGCCCCTACCTCCGGGGGGAAATCCCCCTTCGGAGAAGGGGGATAGAGGGGGATTCATGCGCCTTCGAGCTCGCGCCTCATTCGGGAGTACCTGGCCGCGATGCCGAGGGCCTTGACCGCAGTCTCAAACTCCAGGTAAGCGGGTATTCCGTGCGCCTCGAGCTGGCGCACCATCTCCTCCATCGCAGTGAGCTGCATCCCGTAGATCCAGACGACGAACGGCTTCGAGGTACGCTGCTTGAGGCGGACGAACATCTCCA
>CAZBET010000127.1:0-1202 GCA_964490995.1 uncultured Dehalococcoidia bacterium | reverse complement strand
ATCCAGACGACGAACGGCTTCGAGGTACGCTGCTTGAGGCGGACGAACATCTCCAGGATCGGCTCCACGATCCGCTCCATCCCGTAGGTCGCAATGGCGGCGCAGTCCACATTCGGGTCCTCTACAATCGCCACGGTCCCCTCTTCCTGCACGTAGAAGGGGTTGTCCACGATGGAGAGGATGGGGCCCATGTCGCAGGGGTTGGTCACCAGCCTCGGGGAGAAATCGTGGAGCTTCTTCAGCGTCTTCTCAGTGAATTTCGCCACCGTGAGCCCGGCCTCGACCGCTACGTCCGTTGCCACCACGCCCGCGCCGCCCGTATGCGTGACAATGCCGATGCGGTTCCCCTTCGGCAACGGCTGGGACGCGAAGAACCTGGGGACTTCCCAGAACTCGTGCCAGGTGTTGACGCGGAATGCCCCGACCTGCCTGAAGGCGGCATCGTAGACCTGTTCATCACCGGCGAGCGAGCTGGTATGCGACGCCGACGCCCTGGCCCCGGCCTCGGTGCGCCCCGATTTGAGTATCAACAAGGGCTTGCGGGCCACGACCTTTCGGGCCGCCTCCAGGAACCTGCGCCCGTCCTTGACGTCCTCCAGGTGCATGGCGACCACCTTCGCCTCGGGCACGTCCGCAAGGTAGTTCAGGAGGTCAACCTCGTTGACATCGCACTTGTTCCCCACGTCGCACATGCGGGCTATGGGATAGGCGCGTTCCTTCAGCGGCTGCGCCGTCGGGCCCACGAACCCGCTCTGGCTGCAGAAAGCGATCCCGCCCTTCTGCACCCTGTCGTAGGCGATGTAGTAGGGCACCGTGATGAAACCGTTGCTCGTGTTGATGAGGCCGATCGTATTCGGTCCCATGATGCGGATGCCCGTGCGCCGGCTTATCTCCGTCAATTGCCGCTGTAGCTTCATCCCCTCGCCGCCGGCCTCGCCGAAGTTCTCGGAGACGACGAGCACGGCCTTGACGCCAGCCCGCGCGCACTCCTCGACGATGCCCGGCACCGTCGGCGGTGGCGTTATCACGATGGCCAGGTCTACAGGCTGGCCCACCTCGCCAATGCTGGCGTAGGCCTTAAAGCCATGCGCCTCCGTGTACGACGGGTTTACGGGGTAGGCGCGGCCCGCGTAGCCGAAGCGGAGCATGTTCTGAATCGCGACATAGGCGAGCCCGCCGTTCTCCTTCAGCGAGCCGATGAC
>CAZBET010000126.1:0-5078 GCA_964490995.1 uncultured Dehalococcoidia bacterium | reverse complement strand
GGGATGTCCTTGGACCTGTACAGGAGCTGGGAAAGCTTTCTGTACAGTATCTCGTCAATCAGGGTGCTCTTGCCGCTGCCCGACACACCGGTGATGCAGACGAAGACCCCGAGGGGGATGCGGACGTCGATGTTGCGCAGGTTGTTCTGCCTTGCGCCTTTGACGACCAGGTACTTGCCCGAGCCGTTGCGCCGCTTCTGGGGTACGGGAATCTGCCTCGCGCCGCTCAGGTACTGCCCCGTGAGCGATTTGGGGCTGGACATGATGTCTTCAAGAGTCCCGGCGGCCACCACGCGGCCCCCGAGCTCGCCAGCCCCCGGGCCCATGTCGATGATGCAGTCGGCGGCCCGCATCATGCCCTCGTCGTGCTCGACAATGAGGAGGGTGTTGCCCAGGTCTCTTAGCCTCTTGAGCGTCTCGATGAGCCTGGAGCCGTCGACCGGATGGAGGCCGACTGTGGGCTCGTCGCAGATGTACACCACTCCCATGAGGCCGCTTCCGATCTGGGTTGCCAGGCGTATGCGCTCAGCCTCTCCGCCGGAGAGGCTGCCGGCTACCCGGTCCAGTGTCAGGTAGTAGAGGCCGACGTTCATCAGGAACCCGAGGCGCGACCGTATCTCTTTGAGAACCTGGCGCGCTATCAGTTGCTCTCTTTCGCTAAGCACCGGCTGGCACCCGTCGCCCGCCGAGCCGTCCAGCTTCCTCGTCCAGTCCTGGGCCTGCTCGATGGACATCGAGGTTACCTTTGAGATGTTCAGGTCGGCTACGCTCACGCCAAGCGACTCGGGCTTGAGCCGCTGGCCCTGGCATGTCGGGCACGGCCGGGACATCATGTAGCGCTCGATCTCAGAGCGCACGTAGTCGGACTCGGTGTCGCGGTAGCGGCGTTCGAGGTTGGGGATAACTCCCTCGAAGGAAGTGTCCCAGTAGGAGGTGCGGCCGAGCTGTGACTCGTGCCTCACGCTGACCGGCCTGTTGTCGCTGCCATGGAGAATGACGACTATCTGCTCCTTGGTGAGGTTTCTGACCGGCACGTGGACTGAGAAGCCGTACTTCTGGGCCACGGATTCCAGCATGCTGAAGTACCACGAACTCGCGGGGCCGGTGCGCGCCCATGGCCGGATGGCGCCCTCGGCCAGTGTGAGGTCCTTGTTGGGGATGACCATCTCCGGGTCGATTTCGAGTTTAACTCCCAGCCCGGTGCAGGCCGGGCAGGCGCCGTGCGGGCTATTGAAGCTGAAGGTGCGCGGGGCGATTTCGCCGAGGCTGACCCCGCAGTTGACGCAGGCGAAATGCTCCGAGAACAGCAGTTCCTCTCCATCCACTATGGAGACCAGCACGACTCCCGCGCCCAGCTTCAACGCGGTCTCCACCGAGTCGGCGATGCGCCCTGTCTGGTCTCCCTCCCCGATGACCAGCCGGTCCACCACCGCCTCAATCGTATGACGCTTGTACTTGTCGAGGTCGAACTCCTCGGAGAGGTCGCGTATCTTCCGATTGACGCGCACGCGGACGTAGCCGGCCTTCCTCAAATCCTCGAAGACGCCCTGGTGCTCCCCTTTGCGGTCCTTTATGAGCGGGGCCATTATCATGAAGCGCGTGTCTTGCGGCAATCTGATGATAGCGTCCACGATCTGCTGCACCGACTGGCGCGTGATCTCGCGGCCGCACTGGGGGCAGTGGGGGTGGCCGACGCGGGCGAACAGCAGCCTGAGGTAGTCGTACACCTCGGTCACGGTGCCCACGGTAGAGCGGGGGTTGCGGCTTGCCCCCTTCTGGTCGATGGAGATGGCCGGGCTGAGGCCTTCGATATAGTCGACGTCCGGCTTCTCCATCCGCCCGAGGAACTGGCGGGCGTAGGCGGACAGGGACTCGACATAACGTCGCTGCCCCTCGGCGTAGATGGTGTCGAAGGCAAGGGAGCTCTTTCCCGAGCCGGAGACGCCGGTGATAACCACGAAGCGGTCGCGGGGTATGATGACGTCGATGTTCTTCAGGTTGTGCTCTCGTGCTCCCCTGACGACTATGGCATCAAGCGGCATTGTGACCTCGTGTCGTTGAATCGGTTAATAGCTTATTGTAGCACAGAATTCCGAGGCCGAGTAGGCTGGCGGGGTGGGGCTGGGGAGGGGCAGGGGGAGGCAACACCAACCGGGCTGCGCTCGACGAAACGAGCGGCGCTCCCGATTCCCGACGGACGAACCGGTAGGGGCGCGGTCTCCGGCGCCCGCAGGGTGGAGGGGCTTCAGAATCCCCTCTGGAGAGGGGACACAGGGGTGTGTCGGCGCGGTGGATGCGCCCGGGCCTTCGTAGGGGCGACCCACCGGGTCGCCCAAAGACGAAGCCAATCGCACGGCGAAGGGCCTGGGTGGAACGGGGCTGGTGGGTTCTGCTGCGCTCCACCCACTCTACTGCTACTGCGAAGGGGGTTAAATCCCCCTCCATCCCGCTTTGCCAAAGGGGGATTGGGTCTCAACGGGCAATTCGTGAATTGTCTCTACCACGAGGGCAGAAAACGTAGGGGCGGTTCGCGAACCGCCCCTACGACTCCGTTCCTGTCTATCGGCCTACCGGTGTCGGGTTCTCAACGGAGTTGATTGAACACGACCGTCTCTCAGTATCGCTAGCCTCAAGGGCCAGGTCAGGAGTAGCGCGTCATGACAGATATCCATGAGGCACGGTGGTCTCGCCCGGATGCTGATCACCTCCCGTGTATCTCCGAGTGATTCCTGCGTAGCCAAGTCGGCGGGTACTCTTAGGAAAAATGCGTCAACGGTGCCAAATTCCTCCGATATTATGCTTATGCTCCAAGTGTCGCCGGGTGATACCTCTGGCATGGGGTCATGCACACCAGCATATAGTCTGCCTACGGGATGAATGGCGTTAAGAGGCGCCGTGCCGCCTTCGCTGTCTGAGAGGTCTTTTCTTCTTGTGACCTCACAAAGAGCGACGATCCTCTTCTCCACGCTATTGGAGACATCAATGCGTTTCGCAGGATCGTCGACTGCGTAAGGGGCGATTTGGGCGCTGTAATGCTTGAGCAGCTCATCCGCAGTGACCGTTCGGTCCAGACCGTACAGGCCATGCTCACGGAAGTATATGCACGGTTTGTACGCGTATGAATCGTTTGGGAACCGCCCGTAGCTTAATAGGTATGCCCCGGGGATTACGTGATTAAGCCACATGGAGTTCTTGATATCAACGCAGTGAAGCAGCACCAAATCGCCATCGCTGCAGAGGTTCACCCAAGTCGAGAATGAAGTCGAACACAGGGGTCTACCTAGGGTAATTCTGACCGCCCGCTCCGCTCTGAAACGTAGACGAGGGTTGCCGGCAATCAACGTAGCTATGAGGCCGCTTATTAGTCCTGTCAACAGCCCTAGCGCAATCATGACGAGAGTGTTGCTGAAGGTGGACATCTGCTTGCGGCCTCACGCCGGGGGTTGCCCCGCGGCTGGTACGGTTTCTCTTCCTGCGTCAGTATAGGTTCCCTGGCAGAATATCGCAAGCGCCGCAGGGAGGAGGTTGCTGAGGAGCCAGCGGCCTGGGTTACCCGCCGGTACCCCGATATTGGGTACCTGCTCTCCAAGGTAGCGCTTGCCGAATGGGCGTTGGAGGCCTCCTGAGGGGAATTCCTCCATTGCCTGTGCAGGGTGTCGGAGAAAACGTAGGGGCGGTTCGCGAACCGCCCCTACACCGTGTGTACCGTGTTACGTTACCCGGCCAGCGCCTTGCCCAGCAGGAGCCTGGCGATGATCAGCTTCTGAATCTGTGGGGGGCCGTCTCCGAGCTGGTAGCCGATGACGTCCCTGAGCCGCATCGAAATGGGGTGCTCCGTGCTGTAGCCAGGATGCCCCAGCAGCACCATGCAGTCCTTGATGCACTGTACGGAGACCTCGACGCTGAACCATTTGGCCATGGCCGATTCCATGGTGTGCATCTGTCCCTGGTCCTTGAGGTAGAGCGTGCGGTAGCAGAGCATCCTCGCCGCCTCCACGAAGGTGTAGTGCTCCGCGATGATGAAGGACACACCCTCGTAAGACGCAATGAGCTTTCCGAACGTCCTGCGTTCCTTGGCCCATAGCATGGCGTCGGCCAGCGAGGCCTGGGCTCGGGCCAGACAATGAAGGGCAACGATGATCCGCAGCCAGTCCAGCGTGCCCATGAGCAGGTAGAAGCCCATGCCCTCTTCGCCTATGCGGTTCCTGACGGGCACGCGCACGTCATCGAACGTCACGAAACTGGGAAACAACCCGGCATTGCCCATCCAGGGGAGCGGTCTAATGGTCACGCCGGGCGTGTTGGTGGGAATCCACAACAGGCTTACCCCTCTGAAACCCGCCTTGGGGTCGGTCTTCACGGATATCGTGACTGCATCGGCGACCGTAGCACCGGGGAGCGGCGTCTTCTCCCCGTTGACGATGTAATGATCTCCCTCCCTGACGGCCCTCGTTACAATCCCGGCGGCGTCGGAGCCGGCAGCGGACTCAGTGAAACCGAAGGAGTGCCTCTTCTCGCGCTTGATGAGAGGTGGGAACCAATAGTCTTGCATGTCCTCGGGAAGTTGCGTGAGGAGGGCACTGGTCGCCTGTATGGAGCCAACGGGCTCCACGGTGGGGTCTACCTTGGCGACCTCTTCCACAATGATGCCGAGCGACACATGGTCAATCTGGTGCCCCCCATACTTCTCAGGCACATTGAGGTGGTTCCATCCCAACTCCACACACTTCTTGTCGATGTCGTGCAGGTCCTCGTGAAGTTCCATCGGCTCCATCTTGGAGCGCGCCAGCGCCCCCGGGGCAAGCTCCTTCTGAGCGAAATTCCTCACTTCCTGGCGCAGCATCTCCTGGGCTTCGGTGAAGCCAAAACCTGACATACCGTCGTACTCCTTTCGTGCTTATCGCGCTGCCGGCGCAGCTTCTCCGGCCATTCAGAAGTATAGCATCTGCCTCTCGGAGGGTCAAACCGACACTCATGACCAGTGGCAGGAGCGACCCGCGGAGTCTTTCACAGGACTCAGGATTGAGGGTAGCTTGGAGCATCTGCTCCAAGCCGGGTCGGAGCGGATGCTCCGACCT
>CAZBET010000125.1:0-5086 GCA_964490995.1 uncultured Dehalococcoidia bacterium | reverse complement strand
TGCCTTCCGAGCTGTGGGGCTCCGTCCACCGTCCCGCGTCCAGCCCCTCAACTAGCCGCCCGCCCTCGGCGCTACCTCACCCCATGATGGAACGTCTCTTTCTTCAGCTATGCGCCACACACGACGGGTGTAAAACTCGGGACAGGGTGCTCAACTGATCGCCTGCACAGCCTGTGTGAGCGAGGGGCTGGTGCCATCGCACCAGCCTTTCTGTTTGGGCTTCACATAGAGCGGGTGCTCTGTCACCCGCTGCTCGCGGTAGGGGGCAGAGCCCCTACCCTATGATTCCGAGATTCTTCGCTGGCCCTTCGGGGAAGGACGACCGAGGAATCTCGTTTGTACTGCGCTCTCGTCTCAGGAGTAAGGCGGCTACCAGGCTGTCGTGCCTCCGTCGAGGCAGATGATCTGCCCGCTTATGTAGCTCGAAGCGTCCGAGGCCAGGAAGAGAACCGGGCCTCTGATCTCGTCCGGTCTTCCGATTCTGCCCAGTGGGGTCCAGCGTATCATGTTCTCGCCTGTTCGAGCTATGAGAGCGTCCGTCAGGCGCGTGGAGAGGAAGGATGGGGCCAGCGCATTCACGCGGATGTTGTGAGGCCCCCACTCAACGGCGAGTTGCTTTGTCATGATGTTTATCGCGGCCTTGCTTGCCTGGTAACCTATGAATTGACCTGACTTGGGGTCCACCGCGGAGACTCCAACTGCTGACGAAATATTGATGATATTACCTTGCTTCCGCTTGATCATCTCGCGGCCGACTTCCTGGCAGCAGATGAAGGTGCCGCGCGCGTTGATGTTCATGACGTAGTCCCACCTGTCCAGCGACATCTCTTCGGGCGGGTCTGCCCACACAACGCCGGCGTTGTTAACAAGGATGTCGATCTTCCCCCATTCTTCCAGGGCCTGGGCAACCATCCTCTTGACGCCCTCGACCTCGCTGACGTCGGCTACAATCGACAGGCACTGGATGCCGGCCTTCCGCAGTTCTTCTCTTGTGTCAACCAGCCACTGCTCGCGGCGGGCGGTTATCGCCAGCTTCGCTCCGGCCTCGCCAAGCGCGATGGCTATCTCCTTGCCGAGGCCCCTGGAACCGCCCGTGACTATCGCTGTCTTGCCCGTCAGATCGAACAACTCGCGAACGTGCATTTCCTGCCCCCGATTGCTGGTTCTAGACTTCTTGACTGCCGGCGGCTAGTCCTTGATGCCTGCTAGTCGTTTGACCACCCTCTTCCTTTCCTCGAAGTCGTAGCTGTTCAGGATAGCGATTGTCTCCATTACCGGTGAACCGCCCCCGTGCACGTCAGCCACCTGCCAGACACCGGACCAGGATGAAGCCAGGTAGTCTGAAAGCGTGCGCTGAAGGCGGTGCATATTCTCGGCGGAAACCGCGGGGTTTCTCATTGTGTACTTGTTTATCAGCGGGCCCGTCTTCGGGTCATAGTAGTCTTCCTCGAAGGGCATGGTGACCGGGAAGCCGCCTGCGACGTCGGCAACCATGCCCCATGATTCGTAGGTGTTTTCACCAGCGAGGCGGCGGCCCACGTTGGCATAAATTGGCGCTGGAATCTGGGTACCTGACGAGGCCTTCGTGGACTCCACAGCGGCCGCTATGCCGGCGGCATAGATGAGCTCTGCGATTCCGGCGAGGTGCGCCAGCTTCTCGCGGATGTGCGTTTTCCCTTCCACGCCGTAGTACTCGGCGCTTAAGGCTATGAGTCCCATGATGATGTCTTCGACGGCGGGCTTGCAGCCGCAGTAGCTGTGCCGGTGCGACGAGGCGAAGGTCAGAGCCATTCTGCCGCCGAACTCATGCTCGCCGCACATGAATACCCTGTTCCAGGGGACGAACGTATCGTCGAAGATCACCAGGGCATCGGAACTGCCGTAGGTATTGAGCGGCGCTTTGAGGAACTTCCTCTCTCGCGGGGCGCTGGCCCGGTTGATGATGTGCACCTTATCCGAATCCGCGGGGATGGCGAAGGCTACTGCCCACTGCTTCTCGTCCTTTGTCAGTGTGCGTGTGGGGAACACGATGAACTCGTCGCAATAGGACGCCATCGTGATATCTTCCTTGGCTCCCCTGACGAGGATGCCATCCTTGTTATGGCTGACCACTCGCACATGGAGGTCGGGGTCTGCCTGCTCGTGGGGACGCTTGCTTCTATCGCCCTTGGCGTCGGTCTGGGCTGCGGCCGCTATCTGGTCTTTCCCCTGGTAGTCCTTGATGAATTCAAGGAAACGCTGGTGGTACTCAGTGCCATGCGCCTCGTCTATCTGCTTCGTGACTATGGATAAAGCGTTCACCGTGTCGGTACCCATGCAGCGCTGAATACAGAAGCCGGAGAGGCGCGCACCTGTGCGAATCATCTTCTGCTTCTTGAGCAGGTCGTCAACACTGTGGCAGACGTGGCAGAAGCGGTTGATCTTCTCGCCTGTGTACTGGGAAGTGGCGGTGAACAGTTCCGCTTCTTTGGGGTCGCCAGCCATGTTGAAGGTTAGGCGCATTACGTTGACGCCTGGGATAATGCGCGGGTCATCCCGTTTCACTGTCTCCCCGCCCATGTAGACGTTCGGCCTCATGCGGCGAAGGTCTTCGAGGTATTGCTCAGACGTCCTCACTCTTGGCCATCCTTAATAGAATAGTGATTCTCCCAGATCGCAGTCACCGCGCAATGAAGGTCTGTGACGCCCTGGCTACGAGGTCGCCATTCTGATTCAGGTAGCTGGTCTCGAAGTAGCACATCATCATTGTGCCGCTCTTTCCCTGTTTGGGGGCTATGTCCTTGATCTTGGGGCTGGCTATCAGCGTGTCGCTGGCACGGACGGGGAGAAAGAACTCATAAGAGATGCCGCCGTCGAGTATGCGGGCATACCCTGCTTTGGCTAGAGCCTTCTGAAGGTGCGCTATTATGTCGGGGAGGCCTGTTGCTGCGGCAACCGGCTTAGCGGGCCAGCCGAAGAACCCTGGAGGGGCGATTACACCGCCACATCTCGAGCTCTTAGCCCATTCTTCGTCGAAGTAAAGGGGATTGTCGTTGCCGACAGCCTCGGCATACCTCTTCACGGCCCCTCTTTCGACTTCCCTGACGTGGGGCATCTCCGCTTTGCCTATGAACTGTTTCAACTCCTCCGGAACCATTGAGGCCCTCCTCTTGGTGTGTCGAACCCGGTTGTCAGTTGTCAGCTGGCGGGACTGTCGAAGCCTTGGTGGTGGCCTGGATGCTCTGACATGAAGACCGGGATGGGACTGCGCACTTCGGAGATGCGGTGCGCGGGCGTTGCGGCACATTCCTAATATAGCCGTGGGACGAGAACATTGTCAAACCGCTTGACCTATGCAGAACCCCGCACCCGTCGCGGTCACTGACGCCCGGGTAGCGCGGTGCCTGGCAACCCGAAGCCCTGAGGGGTTGCTGCAAGCTCTGGCTGATGCCGCCGTTTGAGGCGACCAATGTTGACAGGTCTCAGCGTGGTAGGCTATACTATCGCCGAGTAGACTTGCATGTGGAAGTCTCGGAGCGGGTCTTGGAGGGTGTCATGTTCATGCCCTGACATGACACTTTCTTTTTGCGAAAGGCGGTGTGGGGGTAGCGATAGCGAGCAAGATTGACAGTGTCTCCGCCCAAGTCGGCGCGATCAGAAGCGACGGGAGAGTCATGAAGAAGGAGCGTTTCAAAGTACTTGTCACTGACTCGATGCTCAATCAGATGGTCGAACAGGCGAAGAAGAATTTTCCGGACTGTGCACCCAGGATAGACTGGGTGCTGGTGGAAAAGGGGACAGAAGAAGAGCTGGTGCAGAAGGTTCAAGGGGTCGATCTCCTGGTCGGGGCGAGGAACAGGGTAAACAGGAAGGTACTTGAGAAGGCCGATAAGGCCTTTTTTGTTCAGCAGTGCAGCGCGGGGTACGACAACGTCGATATCAAGTTTGCCAGGGAGAAGGGCATCAAGGTGTCAAACGCCGGAGGCGCTGGCTGACATTCTGGAAGCCAAGAGGATAAGGGGAGCCGCGCTGGATGTCTACGGCGAGCACGGAGACCCCCCTCCGAAGGATAGCGGGCTTCTGGAACTGGAGAACATTGTGCTGACGCCACACATCGGTGGTGTAACGGCCGAGGATCTGTAACAGGAACTTCCATGCGAATTCGCTGGGCAACGTTGTCTCCGTTGTCAAAGGCGAAGAGCCGAAGTGGGTTGTGAACTAGCGGAATCGCTGGACTCTGAGTCTGGATGCCAGCCTGAGTGTTCGTGGGACTCCCTCCGAAGGCCTTTCACCCGTGAGCGCAGCAACTAGCGAGAGTATGTGACGAGCGGAGGTCGGAATGATACAAGTAAGGGTCCATGGGAGGGGTGGTCAGGGGGCGGTCACGTTTGCCCATGTCCTGTGCGCTTCGGCGACTTACGAGGGCAAGTACGGGCAGTCGTGTATGGCAGCGACCGTCGAGAGGCGCGGGGCGCCGGTCGAGGCCTACGGCAGAATAGGAGACAGGCCGATAGCGGAACGGGGCGCTGTGTTGAGCCCCGACTACGTCGTGGTCTTGAATCCCCAGCTTGCGGCAGCCGTGAACCTGGAGATGGGGATGAAGGAGAACGGCAAGCTACTCATCAACTCGCCCAAAGACCTGGGGCTGAAGCATCCGGCGACCTACGTTGATGCCACTGCCATAGCCTTCAAGATACTGAAGAACCCGATCACGAATACCGTGATGCTGGGCGCTTTCGCTGCTTCAACGGGGCTGGTCTCCCTGGACGCACTGGAGAAGGGTACGCGACTGATACTTTCCAGGTTCTCGGAGAAGCTGCTCAATCTGAACGTCGAGGCGATCAAAGCTGGATATGAAGAGGTGAGCCGTGGCAAAGGTCTACATTAGAGGCGCGGGCATTCATGCTACGGGCACCATCGGCCTGCTGAATAAGACGGGTTCGTGGAGGTACTTGCGGCCGGTGCGCGAGGACAAGACGCCGCCGTGCAACAACGCCTGCCCAGCCGGCAACAACATCCAGGGCTTCATCAAACTGATCCGCGACGAGAAGCTGCTGGATGCGTGGCGGCTGATCAAGGAAACGAGCCCGCTTCCCGGTGTGTGCGG
>CAZBET010000124.1:2893-5111 GCA_964490995.1 uncultured Dehalococcoidia bacterium | reverse complement strand
TATGAATCCCAAGGCTCACCTCCGTCGGGAGGTCACTATCGATGAGGTCGTGAATGCGCCTATCATCGCTTGGCCTCTGGGGCTGTTCGACTGCTGCGGGGTCAGCGATGGCGCTGCTGCGGCCATTGTGTGCCGGGCCGAGTTGGCGAAGAAGTACCGCCCGGACCCGGTCTACGTGAAGTCTCTCCAGATCGCCGCTAGTTCTGGGGAGGAGATGATGTGCACTGACTGGGACTTTGCGCATGTGGAGTCCACGGTCAGAGCCTCCGAGAGGGCGTACCGCGAGGCCGGGATCAAGAACCCCCGCAAGGAGATAAGCATGATGGAGGTGCACGACTGCTTCTCCATCACCGAGCTAACCATATACGAGGACCTCGGCATCTCGCCGCGAGGCAAAGCCAAAGAGGATGTGGAGGCGGGCTTCTACGACTTGGACGGGAGGATACCATGCCAGCCTGACGGCGGGCTCAAGTGCTTCGGTCACCCCATTGGCGCTTCGGGGCTGCGGATGATGTACGAGATGTACAAGCAGCTTCAGGGGAAGGCCGGGCCCCGTCAGATAAAGGATCCCAAGGTCGGTCTGACCCACAACATGGGCGGCATCCCACCGCTGAACGTGGTCAGCATCTGCATAGTCGGGCACTAGGAGCGTATACAGAGGGTAGGGGCGCGGTTGCCGCGCCCTCGGTGCTCGGGCCAGGCCCGGTCGGAGCGGATGCTCCAACCCACCCAGCATTTGCGTGTTCCGTAGGGGCGCATGGTCATGCGCCCCTACGGCCTGAAAGATGATCGGTGCGCCGTCGAGGAGGAGACAATGGACTTCGATCTGACTGAAGAACAACAGATGATGAAAGCGAATGTCCGCAGCTTCCTGGACAAGGAGATAGTGCCTGTTGTCGGCGAGTACGAGAAGAAGGGCGCGCTGGACAAGGATGAAGCCGTATCGTTCATCCGCCGGTTGATGCCCTTCGGCTATATGGTGGGCTTTCTGCCTGAGGAATACGGCGGCTCGCCTCTCGGTTTCAAGACCAACGGCATCCTTCTCGAGGAACTGGCCAGGACGTGGGCGGGGCTTGCCGGCACAATTTTCATCGCCGCAGGTTTCTGGTCGCTTCTGTACCAGGTGGGCCCTCCGGATCTCAAGAAGCGGTTGCTGCCCCTGGCCGCCTCAGGCGATTACATAGGCTGTATGGCGATAACGGAGCCCAACGTGGGCTCCGACGTGGCGGCGGTGGAGACCACCGCCGTCCTTGATGGCAGCGACTACGTGCTCAACGGCACAAAGACCTGGATTTCCAATGGGAGCATAGCCGACGCCGCTTTTGTACTTGCCACACAAGACAAGGCGCTGGGAGCGTTGGGGATGACCTTTTTCGTCGTTGAGAGGAAGGCGTCTCCTTTCACCGCCAGAGAGGTGCACAAGCTGGGGCTCCGTGCCTTCCCGACAGCGGAGCTCTCATTCAATGATTGCAGGGTTCCGAAGTCCAACCTGCTGGACCCGGGCTCCGGCTACCAGCAGACGATGCTTTTCTTTGACGTGTCACGCGCAATGGTGGGGGTGATGGTCACGGGCATCGCCCAGGCCGCCATAGACGCATCCATCAAGTACGCTCGGGACAGGGTGCAGTTCGGCCGCCCCATCGGCAGCTTCCAGATGATACAGGAGATGATTGTCGACATGATTGCCGAAACCGAGGCGGGGCGGCTCCTTTCGTTCCGCGCCCTCGATCTGTTGGACAAAGGACTGAAGTCACGCTGGCAAGCGTCTCTGGCCAAGGCCTTCGCCACCGAAGCGTGTGTGAGGACGACCTCGAAGGCCATCCAGATTCACGGCGCCATGGGGCTGTCCGACGAGTACCCGGTGGAGCGCTACTTCAGGGATGCCCGGAGCCTGACCATTCCCGATGGCACCACGCAGATGCAGAAGCTGATTGTGGGAAGGGACCTCATCGGCATCCGGGCCGTCACGTAGCCGCGGCAGGGCCAGCGCCCGCGCTGAGCCCCTAGCTTGTGACCGCATACACGGAGCGATGACAGACCGTGAGTAGAGAGTTCAATTGGCGCGGCCCCCGTGTCACCCTGAGCGAAGCGAAGGGTCTCAAGGGGTCGGTATGAGACAGTACTTCGTGTACATCATGACCAACAAATCCAGGACCCTCTATGCAGGCATGACGAGCGAGTTGGAGCGGCGCGTTTATGAACACAAGAAGAAGCTGGT
>CAZBET010000124.1:0-2793 GCA_964490995.1 uncultured Dehalococcoidia bacterium | reverse complement strand
CAGGCATGACGAGCGAGTTGGAGCGGCGCGTTTATGAACACAAGAAGAAGCTGGTTGGGGGATTCACCCAGAGATACAACATCAAGCGGCTTGTGTATTACGAAGTGACGAATGACGTGCAAGAAGCGATCGCAAGGGAGAAGCAAATCAAGGGGTGGCTTCGAAGGAGGAAGATTGCTTTGATCGAGGGGATGAATCCAGAGTGGAAGGACTTGAGCGCAGGATGGTTTGGAGATGACATGGTGGCCCCCGAAGTGAGCCTGGAGAAGAGCGATTGAGATTCTTCGCTGCGCTCAGAATGACATGTGGAGCCTACGCTGGGTGGGAGGCAACGCAGTCCGCACTGGGAGCCTTACGTTCTCTGTCATTCTGAGGGAGCCCTTCCGAGAAGGGCGACCGAAGCATCTCCTATGGATTGTCCCCTCGTAGTAACAAGACAGAAAGGGGCTCCTTTTCTGGGGTCGACAGGCCATATGGGAGCCCGGTGACGGATTGAGGTGCACAAGTGCGCCTGCCTCTGCAAGGGATAAGAATAGTGGACATGGCCTGGTTCGGCCCGGGCCCATTCTGCGCCACTATGCTGGGTGACCTCGGCGCCGACATCATGAAGGTGCACGAGCCCGACCCGGAGCGCCGCGGCGGCCTTGTCAAGTTCGCCTTCCCCGCCTCGCCGGAGTTCCCAGGCATGCGGAACTGTAAGACCATCGGCCTGGATTTGAAGGCCGAGGAGGGCCGCAGCATCTTCTATGATTTGGCCAAGACCGCCGATGTCATCACAGAGAGCTACAGGCCGGGCGTGGTCAAGCGCCTGAAGGTTGACTACGACGCAATCCGGGAAATCAATCCACGGATCGTCTACTGCTCGCTTACGGGCTATGGCCAGGACGGGCCCTACCGGGACGTGGTCGGGCACGACCTCAACTACATATCGGTCGGCGGCCTGCTGGGAATGACGGGCGCTGCCGGCGCGCCGCCGGCGATTCCAGGGACGCTGGTGGCGGACTTCGCCGCGGGTGGCATGGCTGCCGCAGTCGGGATACTGGCGGCGTTGATGGCAAGGCACGAGACGGGCACGGGCCAGTTTGTGGATGTGTCGATAGCCGATGGCGTGGTCGAGATGATGTCCCTCTACATAAACCCCTACCTGGTCTTCGGCACCGACTCGAAGAGGGGCGAGACGATTTTCACCGGGCAGCACCCCTGGTACAACGTCTATGAGACGAAGGACGGCAAGTACATCAGCGTCGCCGCCTTCGAAGCGTGGTTCTATGCCAACCTGTGCCGGCTTCTCGGCCGCGAGGACTTCATCGAGCATCAGTTCGCGGAGGGCGAGAAGCGTGAAGAAATCCGTCGGTACTTCAAGGAAGCCTTCCTGACCAGGACGCGGGATGAATGGGTGGAGACCCTGCGTACTGAGGATACCTGTGTCGCGCCAGTCTACGCCATTGACGAGCTGGTGGCCGACCCCCACGTGCTCGCTCGCGGGATGGTCAGAGAACTGTCACATCCCGTTCTCGGCCGTGTGAAGCAGGTGGGCTCGATGCTAAAGCTGTCTGACTCGCCATTCCAGGTGAGGAGCTGGTGCACGCGGTTCGGCCAGCATACCGACGAGATACTGGCCGGGCTCGGCTACGACGCGGCCCGCGTGGCCGCGTTGCGCGAGGCCGGGGTGATAGGCTGAGCCTCCGCCGCGCTGGGCGGGCATCGCGCCGAGCTATCTGCCGGGGGAGCCGCAGCCAAACGATTGCCTCGGCGCCCTTCGCGCGAGCGCGAAGCGCGCTTCGCAATGACACCTTTGTGGAGTTTGACACTCGTTCCCTCGTTGCCTACAATTCCATCAGTGTGTGCGGCGCGGGCACGATGGTCGGGTGAGCCGCGAAGTGGTATCCGGAATGTCATTGGTATGAAAAAGGCCGTTTTCTCCGTTCGCCCTGAGCCTGTCGAAGGGCGATCATCCCGTTCATGGTTCGACAAGCCTGTCCTGAGCTCGCCGAAGGGCTCACCACGAACGGCAATGCGCTTTCGTTTGCTGCGCGACAGCATTTTCATCGTTCGTGGTGCTGGCTGCAAGCCGGCATGGCAAATTCCCGCGCAGGCGGGAATCCGGTGGAGTCGAGAATGAGGCTGTCTGGCGCAACGGGGGCCTTGCTGGTCATGACGGCGCTGGCCGTGCTTCTTGTCGCCGCGGTGGGTTGCGGGGGTGGAAGCGGAGCGGTGGGGTCGGGGGGCGTGAAGTGGCTCTATGACTCAGACGAGGCGTTGAGCAGGGCTCAAGCGGCGAACAAGCCCATAGTCATCAACTTCTACACCGACATATGCCCGGCGTGCCGTCTCATGGATCAGACCACCTTCGTCAACGGAAATGTGACCCGGCTCCTGAACGAACGCTTCCTGTGCCTGAAGAGCAATTCCGGGAAGACCAGCCTGCACCAGACATACGGCATAGGAGCCGTGCCAACTACCGTTTTCACAACGCCGGACGGCTACCAGAAGCGGTACGAGATTGTGAGAATCGTCGGTGCCGCGCCCGCTGACCGGTTCTACCAACTGGCACAGGCGGTGCTGGAGCGCTGGGAACAAGTGGGGTGCGAGGGTGGCTCTCCTGGGGCTTCGCAGCTATGACGGGTAATCGCAAGAGCTGGGTGCCGGTGGGCCTGGCGACTGCTCGCCTGGCCTTGCTCGGGCTCTTCCTCTTCTTCGTGTCCGGGTTCGCCGCCACCCAGTACGGCATGGTCCGCGATACGGTCAGGTTCATCTGCATCACCTGCATCGGGCTGGGCGGCTGAGGACCGA
>CAZBET010000123.1:1358-5205 GCA_964490995.1 uncultured Dehalococcoidia bacterium | reverse complement strand
AGCCGTGCGTCCGCCACATCAGGTCCTGCACCTCGCGGGCGCGATCCAGCGTGTCGAGGTAAGCCTCTTTCGCAGCAGGCTCCGGCGCTGCTGCGCGCACCCCTACCGCAACGCCGATGAGGGCACTGGTGGGGACAACGCCTGCGCTCCCTTCATGCATCTGCCGGTAGGCGGCATCGTAGGCAGCGTACGAGGCCCCGCCGGCCATCGTGCGCAGGATGCGTATCCGCTCCTCGATTGGAGGGTGCGTACTGGTCAGGCCGGTCGCCGCTCTCCCCTTCCGGCGAAAGGGATTGGCGATGTACATCGGCGCGGTGGCCTGATTCGCCGCTTGCACCTGAAGAGACGAGCCACCGATCTTCTCCAGCGCCGATGCCAGCCCTTCCGGATATCTGGTGTAGAGGGCTGAAGAAGCATCCGCCAGGTACTCGCGCTTCCTGGAAACAGCGAAGTAGATGAGCTGAGCGAAGATCGGCGCCAGTATCGCCAGGACGATCGCCGCGATGATGATTATCGCCTGCCCCGAGCCCCCTCTCGAAGAGCCCCGCCTGCCGCCGCTTATCCCACCGAAGATCATAATCCGCGACCCATACCAGGCGAGTATGACGATGGTCCCGAGCAGAACGCTGCACAGCGCCATCAGGAGCACGTCGCGGTTCTTTATGTGCGACATCTCGTGGCCGACAACGCCCTGGAGCTCATCGCGGTTGAGTTTCTGGAGCAGGCCGGACGTCACAGCGACAGAAGCCCGATTGGGGTCACGTCCCGTGGCAAAGGCATTCAGCGCGGGGTCGTCGATGATGTAAACGTCGGGCATCTTCTCCAGGCCAGAAGCGATCTTCATCTCCTCGACCGTATTGTACAACCGGGGGTGGTCGTCGGGCCCGACCTTTATCGCCTTCGACACCGAGAGCAGAAGACTGTCGCCCTGGAAGTAAGCGATGAGGTTCATCACGAACCACACGGCGAGGGCAATCAGCAGCCCGACGATGCCGCTGCCGGCAAAGGCCCATCCCAGTAGATAGCCCACCGCAAGCAGCAACAGGCCCATGGCTGCCACCAGTATGACCGACCTGATCTGATTGGACCTGATCTGTTCCCACATAGCCTGGCTTCATCCGGCTAAGGGAAGCTGACCTTGGGCGCTTCCCTCTCCGCCGCAGCCTCAACCTGGAAGAACTCTCCCTGCTGGAACGCGAACATGCCTGCGACAACGTTCGAGGGGAACATCTGTATCTTGTTGTTGTAGTTCAAGACCGAGTCGTTGTAGAACTGGCGAGAGAAGCTGATCTTGTTCTCCGTGGAGGTCAGCTCCTCCTGGAGAGCCAGGAAGCTCTTGTTGGCTTTTAGGTCCGGGTAGTTCTCGACGACTGCGAGCAGCCGGGACAGCGCCCCGCTCAGATCGCCCTCGGCCTTGGCCTGAGCGCCGACCCCACCGCCGATCGCCTTCTGCGCCAGATTGCGGGCATTGGTGACGGCCTCGAGCGTCTCCCTCTCGAACTTCATGTAGCCCTTGACCGTCTCGACCAGGTTCGGTATCAGGTCGTGTCTCCGCTTGAGCTGGACGTCGATCTGGGCCCAGGCGTTCTTCACCTGGTTCCGCCACCTCACCAGGGTGTTGAACATGAAGATGAGCGTGAGTATGAGCACCACAACGATGCCGATGATGACCCATCCCCAGACTGGCATGGAACACCTCCGCAGACGTTATTCTCCAGCCACCTTCGTGGCTCAATCCAAACTCAGAAGCCAGACTCCCTTGATGTCAGTGCCCTCTCAGTTAGCAGCCTTGAAGACGTCTCCCAGGAAAGCCAGAACCCGGCCCTGGGCATCGGGCGTGCCGGATGGCTTCGCGGCAGCCTGGGTGACCACCTGGCTCACCTCGCCCTTGTCAAGCCAGAGCCCGTCTCCCCGCAGGCAGGCGTCGATCAGCACCTCAGGCGCATGGCCCACCGTCGCCTTCTTCATCCTCTGGCCGCAGATGGGGCACTTCCGCTTCTTCTCTGCCGAACTCGCCTCAGGTGACGTGAGAACGTTGTCCAAAGACAGGCCTGCACCCTCTCGGTTCATGCTCTCCAGAAGAAGCTCCAGTTCCCCGGCATCGAACCAGACTCCGGAGCAGTCCGTGCAATAGTCAAGCTCGATCCGCTGGTACTCGACCACTATCATCAGGCTGTTGCACGCAGGGCAGTTCATTCCAGGACGCTCCAAGAAGCACTGAGGGCAAGTGTATGACAAACGTCTTAGCTGTGTCAAGCGAGTCGGGGCAGGCGGGTTCCGCTGCTGCTTCACCCACCCTACTCGCCGCCTTCGCAGCAGCATCATCTTGGCCCGGCACCGGGAGAGGCCGCTCCTGTGGGAGCTCCTGTGAGAAAGGCTTTCCAGCCTTGACGTGAACCATGGTCGGGCCTGGAAAGGCCCTCCCACACTCACCCTCTTTTTCCAGGTGGGGGACGGATACCCCCCCCACTTGCGGTCCGTGTCCGCAGCCAGTGTCGAGGAAGGTACGACCGTCCTTGTCCGCGTTCGAGCGCCAGTGGTATACTGGCAGCATCCGATTAGGAAGAGGTGAGAGAAAATGGGCCCATTGGACGGAATTAGGGTGCTCGACCTGTCGCGGCACAGCCCGGGCAGGTATACTTCCATGATAATGGCCGACTTCGGGGCGGAGGTCATTACGGTGGAGACCCCCCGCACGGCGGGGTCGCCGTCGCTTTCCTTCATGTTCACCGACGACACCTGGTTCCGCTACGTCGGCATGAATTGCAGCAAGAAGAGCATCGCCGTCAACCTTAAGGAACAAAGGGGAAGGGACATCCTGTACCGTCTCGTGGAAACGGCGGACGTGCTGATTGAGGCCTTCCGGCCCGGTGCCTCGAAACGGCTGGGCATGGACTACGAAACGCTGAGCCAGCGCAACCCGCGGCTGATCTACTGCTCTATCACCGGGTACGGGCTGGACAGTCCCTACGCAGACCGGGCCGCACACGATATCAACGTGGTCGGCATCACAGGCATCCTCGGGGCCACAGGCTCCAAAGACGGTCCGCCAATCCACGTCATCTCTCCCCAGATATCCGACCTCTCAGCCAACTGCCAGGCCATCAGCTCCATTCTCGCCGCCCTCTACGCCAGGGAGAAGACGGGACGGGGACAGTTCATCGAGGTCGCCATCACGGATGGGATGCTGTTCTTCAACTGGGTGATGAACCTCCGCTACCTCCTCGGCGGCGAGGTCGCGCAGCGGAGCGTGCTGCCCACGGGCAGCGACCAGGCCTGGCTCAACGTCTACCAGGGCAGAGACGGCAAGTACCTGGCAGTGTCCTGCCTCGAGCCGCCGCTCTGGGCCAACCTTTGCCGTCTGGTGGGGAGGGAGGACTTCGTCCCCCAGCACTTCGCGCCGGTGGAGAGCCAGAAGGAGATGTACGAGGCGCTGTGCGGCATCTTCGCAACGAAGGACAGGGATGAGTGGCTGAGGCTATTCGACGAGGCCGACGTCGCCGGAGCGCCCGTCCACACCGTGGCTGAGGCGCTTTCCGATCCCCACGTGAAGCACCGGGGGCTTGTGGTCGAGGTGGACCACCCCAAGCTGGGCAAGGTGAAGCTCCTGAGCAGCCCCTTCAGACTGTCCGACACCCCCGCCCGCCCCAGGGCGCGGCCCCCACTCTACGGAGAGAACACCGGGGAGATACTCAGAGATGTGGTCGGCCTCAAGAAGAACGAGATCGCCCGCCTGCGCGAGGAGGGCGTCATCGAGTAGGGCAAACCGCTGGTCGCTACGTTGACAGCTTCATAGGGCAGGGGCTCCGTCCCCTGCCGCCACAAGCGGGTGGCAGAGCACCCGCCT
>CAZBET010000123.1:0-1258 GCA_964490995.1 uncultured Dehalococcoidia bacterium | reverse complement strand
ATGTAAACGGCAAGGCGGGTTGGTGGGTTTCGCTTCGCTGCACCCACCCTACGCGTTGTCATTCTGAGCGCAGCGACGAATCTCCTACCGCCCATAGGGCAGGGGCTCCGTCCCCTGCCGCCACAAGCGGGTGGCGGAGCACCCGCCTATGTAAACGGCAAGGCGGGTTGGTGGGTTTCGCTTCGCTGCACCCACCCTACGCGCTCTCTGTCGAACCACAAACGGGCCGGACGCCCTTCGACAGGCTCAGGGCGAACGGGGAAAGAGCCATCCGCGTGCCAATGACGGACACCCGACCACGTACGTAGGGGCGTTCAATTGAACGCCCCCGCCCCTTCATGCGGGCAGACACATGGGTCTGCCCCTACACCTGACGCTCAGCGGTGGCTCCGTCCCCCTGCCCCTTGTCCTCTTCCCCTGTCCCGATTCCCTACTCACCCATAATCTGCACCACGATGTCCCTGGAGCGCGCACGGTTGTCGAAGTCCACCAGGACGATCTGCTGCCACGTCCCCAGGGTCAGCCTCTTGCTCACGAAAGGCACCACCAGCGACGGCCCCAGCAGCGAGGCACGCACGTGGGCATGACCGTTGCCGTCGCCCCAGGCGGCATCATGGAGGTACGGGATGTTCCGGGGCACCGTCCTGTCCCACATGGCCTGTAAATCGCTGACTACGCCGCGTTCGTACTCTATGGTGGTGACGCCAGCCGTAGAGCCCGCCACGAACAGGGTCACGGTGCCATTGCTGACGCCTGCTTCCTCTACCTTCTGCTCCACCTGATGCGTTATGTCAACAAGCTCGCACTCCCCTCTCGTCTGAACGTGGATGCGCGTGTTCGTAACCATCTCCGATCACCCCTTCATTCCGTAGTCCGCAGCGCAATTATAGCAGGCCGGGGGCGTTCAATTGAACGCCCCTACCCCGGTGTGGCTCGCACCCTCTCAGCATCATACGTAGGGGCACGGTGCACCGTGCCCCTACCCCAGACACGCTCACGGCGACCGAATTTAGATATGATGGTATAATTGTGCCGTCAGCCGCTCCGGGGAGGGTGAAAATGGACTTCTTTGAAGCAGTCAAGAAGAGGCGCAGCCTCACCCGCTTCACGAGCCAACCAGTGCCACAAGAGGATATCCTGACGATGTTGCGCGCGGCAGTACTCGCGCCCAGCGCCACCAACGAGCAGCCCTGGCGCTTCATCGCAATTCGGGACAGGGAACTCAGACTCGGCATGCGGGACTTCGTGAACACCGTCA
>CAZBET010000122.1:0-5259 GCA_964490995.1 uncultured Dehalococcoidia bacterium | reverse complement strand
TGGCGATGGACTCCAGAAGGGCATGGTAGACCTGCATCTCGACGTAGCGGGGAATAAGGTGCTCCATAACTGCGTGGGCGGAAGGCTCATAGATGTAGTCGAGGGCTTTTGCTCGCTCCACCTTCGCCGGCTCTATAGGCAGAAGCTGGTTGAGAACCGGTTGCTGGTTGACGGTTGTGACGAACCGGGTGTAGGCGATGTAGACCTGGTCTAGAGTTCCGTTGGTGTAGTCGTCGATCACCACACGCGACACGGGCAGGATGTCGGCGAGGGACGGGCGGTCTCCGAGCTGTACGAACTCAGCGATGATATTCTGGCCGTATCTTGACATAAAGTCTCGGCCCCTGCGACCGACCGTGATCAAGGCGACGGGCACGGTCTGCTGGACGATGAAGCTGGTGGTTCTCCGATTGACGTTAGCGTTGAGGCCGCCGCAGAGGCCGCGGTCCGCGGCAATGTGGACGATGGCGACCCGCTTGATCTCCCTGCGTTCGAGAAGGGGGTGAAGCTCATCGCCGGGCTGAATCTGTGCGGCAAGATGACTGACCACGAGGTTCATTTTCTGCGAATAGGGCCGCGCCGCCAGCACATGGAGTTGTGCTTGCCTCATCTTGGAGGCGGCGATCATCTCCATTGCCCTGGTGATCTTGGCCGTGCCCGTGATGGAACGGATGCGCCGTCTAATCACACGTATGGGAATCATTGTTGTGTATTCACATCTCGAGAGGAGAGCGTCTTCTTGAACTCGGCGATGGCCTTCTTCAGCTCTTCCTCCGTCTGGTCGCTGAGAGCCTTGTCCGAAGCGATAGCCTTGCCGATCTGCGGGCAGTTAGTCTCCATGAACCTGTGGAACGCGTTCTCCGTGGAGCTAATCAGATCCACAGGGATGTTGTCGAGATAGCCGTTGGTTACGGCGTACAAGATCGTCACCTGCTTCTCCAGGGGCATGGGAACATATTGGGGCTGCTTCAATACCTCGGTGATGCGCTGCCCGCGGTCGAGTTGCGATCTCGTAGCCTTGTCCAGGTCGGCGGTGCCGAACTGGGCGAAGGTTGACATCTCGCGGTACTGGGCGAGGTCGATGCGGAGCCTCCCGGCAACTTTCTTCATGGCCTTGGTCTGGGCAGACCCTCCGACGCGCGACACGGAAAGGCCGACGTTCATTGCTGGCCTGACGCCTGCGTTGAAAAGGTCTGTTTCCAGGTATATCTGGCCGTCGGTAATGGAGATGACGTTTGTCGGAATGTAGGCTGAGATGTCGTTGGCCTGAGTCTCAATAATGGGAAGCGCCGTGAGCGAGCCGCCGCCGTGGGCGGCATCGTACTTGGCGGCGCGCTCCAGGAGGCGTGAATGCAGGTAGAACACATCGCCCGGGTACGCCTCGCGGCCCGCGGGGCGGCGCAACAGCAGCGATATCTGTCGGTAGGCCCAGGCGTGCTTGGACAGGTCGTCGTATACTATGAGGGCATCGCGCCCCTGTTCCATGAACTCCTCGCCCATGGCGCAGCCAGAGTACGGCGCCAGGTACTGCAGTGCGGCGGAATCGGAGGCGCTGGCCGAGACCACTATGGTGTGCCCCATCGCCCCGTACTTCTCCAGCGTGGCCACCGTCTGCGCCACCTTGGACGATTTCTGCCCGATGGCGACGTAGATGCAGACAAGGTCACCGCCCTTCTGGTTAATCAAAGTGTCGATGGCTATGGCCGTCTTGCCTGTCGAGCGGTCGCCGATGATCAGCTCTCGCTGGCCTCTGCCGATGGGAATGATGCTGTCGATGGCCTTGATTCCGGTCTGCACCGGCTTGTTGACGGAGGTGCGTAAAACTACGTTGGGTGCCACCCGTTCCACAGGAAGGGTCTTCTGGTGGTTGATGGCGCCCTTGCCGTCGATGGGCTGGCCCAGCGGATTGACCACACGCCCGATCAGTCCGTCGCCAACCGGCACTTCGACGATACGCCCCGTGCACCTCACCTCGTCCCCCTCCTTGATCCCGGAGTAGTCTCCGAGCAGGATGGCGCCTACACTGTCCTCTTCGAGGTTGAGCGCAAGGCCTATGACGCCGTGAGGCAATTCAAGCAGTTCGTTGTACTTGACTCCGGCAAGTCCGTGGATGTGCGCGATCCCATCCCCGACCTCGACCACGGTGCCGACGTCAACCGCGGTCACCGCCGCGCCGAACTTCTCTATCTGCTCCTTTATGACTGAAGCGATGTCGTAGCCTCGAGCCATCTATTCCACTCCTTCTCCCTGACCGGGGTTTCCCGTTCTCGGAATCACCGCAGGTGAGCTGTCGGCAGACCCAGCTCTCAGACTGCCTTGACCAGTGCCTTCCTGAGAGCTTCGAGCTTGGTTCTGGTGCTGCCGTCAACGAGCTTGTCGCCGATCCTGGCGACGAAGCCTCCGAGAATGGCAGGGTCAACGTCTGCGGTGAGCACTATATGCTTTCCAGTTATCTCAGCCAGACGCTCGGTTACCGTCCGCTGGTCGTCGGGGGTCAGGGCGATCGCTGTGGTCACCTTAGCGTGCTCCAGGCCCTCGTGAGCATCGGCCATGCGGCCGTATTCGTCCGCTATCTCGCCGAGAATGCCGAGCCTTCGCCTTGCTATGAGCAAGTAGACGAAGTTCATTGCAGTCTGACTGAGGCCGGGCAGGCATTCGTGTGCAAGGCTCATCTTCTCGCTGCGCCGAATCTTGGGGTTCTCGAGAACAGCGAGCAACTCGTGGTCGCTCAGGGTCGTGACAATGTTCTTCAAGTCTGACCGCCACAGTTCCACAGTGTTGGTCTCCAGAGCGATCTGGAATACCGCCTTAGCATGCCGTCTGGCGGAAGCGACCCTGGCCACTAGTCCCCCTTCTTGAGCTCTGCGCTCTCGCTCAACGTCTCTTCGATGAGCTGTCGGTGCGCTTCTTTGTCCAGGGAGCGATTGATCACCTTCTCGGCAGCCCTGATCGCAACGTCGACGAATTCCTTGCGCAGTTGCGCCATGGCCTCTTCGCTCTCTTTCTGTATTTCGCCGCGGGCCCTGGCGACGATGGCCTCCGCGTCATGCTTCGCCTGTTGTCGTGCCTCTTCCCGCACCCGTTCCCCGATCTGTTCGGCCTGCGCCACCATGTTCTGTCCCTGCTTCCGTGCTTCCGCGAACTGCTCCTGAATCGTTTGCTCGGTCTTGGCCGTCTGCTCTTTGATAGCCTCGGCCTGGTCCATGCTTTCTTTGATTCGCCGTGAGCGGTCGTCGAGCATCCTGGTGATTGGCTTGTAGGCGACAATGATGAGCAGTGCCAGCAGTATTGCGAAGTTGATGAACTGACCGAGCAAGCCGTGCCAGTTTATGCCGAGCCCCTCTGCCGCACTGCAACTGGTGAGGAGCACGGACAGGAGCAGAACCGCCGCAACAACACCGACACGGAGAATCATCGTTGAACTCCCTTTGTATACCCCGACAGAGGCCTCTTCACCCTCACGGCCGTCGTGTCGCCCGCTTCATCTGCACAATGCCTGGCGCGGCTCATGAACTCCCGAAGCGAGCCCGAGGCCGGGCGTTGTGTCAGCCACGCGGGCAAGGTCGGGTGCGCCAGCCTAGAGCATGCCCAGGATGATGGCTATGATAAGGGCGTAGATGCCGATGGCCTCTGCGAAGGCGATACCGATCATCATGTTCGTCGTGATCGCGCCTCTGGCCTCGGGATTGCGCCCTAGGGCCTGCATGGCGCCGTAGCCGATGATGCCGATGCCGATGCCGGGCCCCATGGCTCCAAGGCCAATAGCCAGTCCCGCGCCAATGTACTTGAGTGCTGTCAGGTCCATTGTCTCTCTATGTCCCCTTTCCCACAGTTTGTCAGTGCTCCGGCTCGTGTGAAGCGACAGCCGCTGTCGCGAATACCAGCGTCAGTGCTGCGAAGATCAGCGCCTGCACGAACCCCAGGAACGTCTCCAGCCCGTAGAAGGGCACCGCGAGCACCCAGGGTACGAGAAAGGCTATAACGAGCAGCAGGATCTCGCCTGCCGTCATGTTGCCGAAGAGTCGGAAGGTGAAACTGACGATGCGGACGAACTCGCTCAACGTCTCCATTGCGCCGACGAAGATGTCGATCGCGCCAAAGAGTATGCCGCTGAGAGCTGGCTTGACCCGTCCCCTGACGAGTTGCCCCAGGCCCCGGATGAATTGCCCGAACCTGAGGAAATTGCTGAGGTACTGTCGCACCCCGCGGGAGGTCACGCCCCAGTACTCCACGCAGGTGAATGACACCAGGGCCAGCATGAGGGGCACGTTAATGTCGGTATTAGCCGACCGAAATAGGGGTACGTCTATTATGCGTCCGGTGTATTGTCCCAAGGAGGGGGAAAGGCCGGGGAAAAAGGCATGCAGAAGCGTTTGTATAAGGGTGTCGGAAGTTCCTTGGTGAAACCTTCCTATGACGTTGTAGAAGGGCAGGAGGGCCAGCCAGGCGTTCATGAGCACGAAGAGGAAGATGGTGGCCACTATGGGGAAGAACCGCCGGCCGTTCTCCTTGCCCGCCACCCCTTCCACGAAGCCCATGAGCATCTCGATCACGGCCTCGGCGAGGTTCTGCAGGCCCCGGGGCACAAGATTCATCTTGCGGGTGGCGAAGAAGAAGAAAACCGCGAGCACGATGATGCTTAGCCAAGCTGCAATGAAGGTGTTCGTTATGTAGACGGGAAAGTAGGTGGGGCCCTGGTAGAAGGGTGCGAGAGATTGACCTTCGGGGGTCTGACCGCCGTAGTTTGCGGGGAGCTCGACGCCCGGCTGGGGAACGGGGAAGAACAAACCGCCGATGACAACCAGCGCGACCGCCGCGAGACCTGCAAGCGCCAGCTTGCCCTTCAGCCCCAGCTTAGGCACTAGTCATTTCCCAGGCCTTTGTCCTCGTCATCGGCCAAAATCGGTTTGAGCATGCGGTACGCGCCGAAGAAGGCAACTGCCAACCCCACGAATACCCCAACGATCGTGAGTGCAGTCTCCCAGCCGTGGCCGTCGAGTTCACGCCCTACCCAGCGCCCTCCCAGGAAGCCGAGGATTATACAGGCGGCGAAGTACCATCCAATCCCCACGAACCTGAGGACTTCCGCCCACCGTCTCCCCATGGCCCACCAACGAGAATTATATCATACGGTGAACATGGCGCTCAAGCTGAGCGCCCGCTTCTCAGGCTAGGCCTTCTTCCGTGGGCGCTTTCCCGCTCTCTTGAGGATGGCGTCTTTGTACACACGGACAAGGCTGTGCCCGTGCTGGCGCACCT
>CAZBET010000121.1:0-5267 GCA_964490995.1 uncultured Dehalococcoidia bacterium | reverse complement strand
TATTATCGGATTAGGGTTCGTAGATGAAATTATGTTTGGCGATGAAGGCTACTGTAAATGAGGAAGTGTGAAAAACCAAGCCAGATTGCCAACTAGGGTCAATACGACAGTGATGATGGCACCAACTCCCCACCACCCCAACTTTTGAAGAATTCCCATTCTATTTTTTACCCTGCTCATTGTGTTCACTGAGGCGCTGATGCTCCTCGTGCGTTATCTTGCCGGTCCTCGCGTCCTTCACTACCTGATGGTATTCATCCCTTTCTCTATCAACTGTCAAATCTTCCCGCACACCATCTTTTAACTTCGGGTCCCCACTGTGCTTCCAACGATTAAGAATCATCTTCGCCAAAGTGCCTCTCCCCTCCCTCTTGTGGATAACCTTGCCAGAAACAGATAGGCCTATTCTTACAGAGGCTTTCTCCTCAAAAGACTTTCTGGGTGAGTTGCACTTAGGACATTGCTTTCCGTTCTGCTTCAATTCCGTTCCACAATCAGCACATCTTGCCCATACCTCATTGCTGTTCATTACACATTTCCCGCACGAGACTATACCATTCAGCTACGCAAATCGATACTGCTTGACCTGTACTGGTCGGCAACACTATGACAGCTAGGTCCTAAATATTGGCGGACACTTCAGAGGCCCCCAAACGTCTTTCCGGCGCTTCTATCATAATCCTTTCCCGCTTACATCGCATGAGCTTTTTAACTTGCAGGCCCAAGGGAAACACAACGAGCCGCTCCAATCCAAATAGGAGTGGTTGCGAACCAGCCGTTTTGCGGTAGCAGTCCTCCTTCCACGAAGGCGCTGCCCTTTCGCAGCGTCAGGATTGGTCTTCAGAGCGGGCCAACCGCCCA
This sequence comes from uncultured Dehalococcoidia bacterium, assembly GCA_964490995.1. Classification (GTDB taxonomy): domain Bacteria; phylum Chloroflexota; class Dehalococcoidia; order SZUA-161; family SZUA-161; genus CAZBET01. Next base: position 4,406 of record CAZBET010000121.1, on the reverse strand, counting down.
GGCACTTTCTGCTCCTGCGGCTTCCTTTTCATCCAGGATACGCGGAAAGAGCATCCAGGTTAGTTCCGGCACAGTTGGAGCGCCGCATAATATCACAGATGCTCTTGACATACGTATTCAGGCTCTGTGGACTGGTGATCCTGCGGTTGTCATGCCTGTTTGGCACGGCTCTCCTCCTGCGGTGAGGTAGCCTCTTCTAGAATCCGGAGAATCTGTTTTGCGGCGTAGGCTCTGTTCCGCTTACCGCCGGTAATCTCAGTTAGAATTCCTTCCTCAACGAGGGCGTTTATCGCTTTCTGAGCAGCGGGAAATGATACTCTGAGAAATTCCTGTGTTACCCTGGCATTCAGCACCGGTTTCATGAATACGAGTTCGACAAGCTCCCCAGCGGTCGGCGGTAGACGCTTCCCCAGGCTTGTTTGATGGTAATCCCGGTGGAGGTCTAAGAGCTGGCGAGACCTTCGGACTGCGTCGCCTGACTGTTCAATTGCCGCCCGCAAGAAGAAGGTTATCCATTCCCGCCAGGCTCCTCTCTGACTGACTTCCAGAAGCCGTTCGTAATACTCCTGGCGATGGTGCTCGAAGAAGGCGCTGAGATAGAGAAGCGGCTTAGTGAGGATACCACGCTGGCAGAGGAAGAGCGTAATCAGGAGCCTGCCGATACGCCCGTTGCCGTCAAGGAAGGGATGAATAGCTTCAAACTGGTAATGGATTAGCGCCAGTTCAACAAGAGGTGGCAGCTCTGTGTCAGAGTGTAAGAATTTCTCCAGACGGTCAAGAGACTCGTTCATCTCTGACGCCGGCGGGGGCACAAAGGTGGCATCGTCCAGGGTGCACCCCGGAGGCCCAATCCAGTTCTGCGATTGCCTGAACTCACCGGGAGTAGCCCGCTCTCCTCGAACCCCTTCCAACAAAACGCCATGCAGCTCGCGAATGAGCCGCAGACTTAAAGGCAGCTCCCCCAGGCGCTTCAAACCGTGCTCCATAGCACGGACGTAGTTCTGCACTTCCCTCACATCTCTTTGCTTCTCGACCCTGGTTGCCTCGAACAGAAGCAAATCGGAAAGCGATGACTGCGTGCCCTCAATGCGTGAGGAGAGAACCGCCTCCCTTCTGATAAAGGGATAGATAAGCAGGTGGGGATTGGGCAATGTGTCACCCAGTCCGGAGAGGGTTCCCAGCGCCAGGTCAGCCTTAGAAATCAGTGATACGAGAGGATTGTCCCAAACCAGCTTTGGTGGTAACGGGTTGGGCACAAATGCCCGGTATCCACCCACGGCACGGATGAGCTTCCCTGAAGGGCTATTCTGAAATAGACCAACTTCCATATTAAGCGCCAGTTTAGTAGGATTGTGCCCTATTAAACCAAAGGCTTGTTTTGTTTAATAATACACCTATCGGCACTAATTGACAACCAATTTACAGTCGCTCCCGGTAGCTGGCGCCCCCAATGGCGATCTGGTAGCTGGCGTTGGCCAGGTGGTCCAGGGCGCTGGCGGCAAACCGGCCGCAACTGAAGAAGACAGGAAGCGTCGCCCTCGCTAGCTGAACGATACCACGGTCTTGACGGCCTTGTGCTTGCCCTTGCGGAGATTGACCTCGATCATCTCGCGGTAGTCTTCAATCAGGAAGGCGTGGGTTATCATGGGCTCGAGCTGCACCTTCTTCTGCCGGGCCAGGTCGAGGGCTATCTCGAAGGCGTGCTTTCTCTGGCCCTGGAAGTCGTTGTAGCCGTAGCAGTAGACGCCCTTCACAGTCTGGAGCTTCAGCCACAGCGGCGTCAGGTCGAACTTCGCCTCTTTGCTGATGCCGACAATGCTCAGGACGCCCCCCGTCCTCAGAGCCCTCATGCCGGCATTCAGGGTCTGGTTGCTGGCCACCGTGTCGTAGATTCGCGCGAAGCCCCCCATCAGGATCTCCGGGCCCAGCATCGGCTTGTACGCTCTGGCCCCGGTGATGCGCTGGGTGTGAAGCAGCAGGTCTCCGTCCGTGATAAGGCGGTTCGCCCCCACCTTAGCGGCGAGTTGGGCGTGAAATGGCGACGGCTCAGCCACGGTGATAGAGCACTTTATGTCAAGCGCCCGCATCACCTGTACGAGGAGGTTGCCGATGACGCCGGCTCCGACGATGAGCACCTCCTCGTCGTGGTCCGGCCTGTTGTCGAGCACGGCCTGGATGGCCACGGCCAAAGGCTCCATAATAGCGCCCTCCTTGAGGGAGACGCCGTCAGGCAGCCTGTAGACCTGTGATTTGTGCGCCACGAGATACGGCGCGAAGCCACCGCCAATGTCCCGGCAAATACCGCTGAACATGCCCGGTGCGATGTTGCCCTCGGCGAAGTTCTCGCAGTTGGACGGCCTGCCCATGCGGCAGCTCCGGCATTCGGGCTCGATCCCCCTTATGTGGCAGCTCAGCGGCGGGGCGATGGTCACGGGGTCGCCCGCCTTAACGCCATTGACGTTGCCCCCGACCTCGACGACCTCGCCGGAAAGTTCGTGGCCGATGGTGCAGGGGAAGGAGGTGAAGGGGCTCGCTGTCGGGGAATCCCGCAGCAGGATGAGGTTGAGGTCGCTGCCGCAGAAGCCGCAAATGGCTGTCTTGATCTTGACCCAGTCGGGGGAGGGCAACGCGGGCTCGGGGACGTCAACGAGCTTGATGGTGGCAAGGGGGCCCTGGTAGTAGCAGCGTTTGTTGACGGCTCCCAGCGCGATCAAGGCGGCGTATTGAGGTACGGTGACCGAGAATTGAAGGGCCTTCATCGGAACGCTCCTACATTTTGCACCTTGCAGTCTGCCCTTTGCATTCGCCCGATAGGGGGCACCAAATCCCCCTAGCCCCCTTTGCCAAAGGGGGAACAAGCCCAGGGCGCGGGAACCGCGCCCCTGCATTTTGCCCTTGCGCCTGCGGCGCATCACAGGAAGCAGCGGCCGGCTTAGCACCCCTCCATCCATACCCCGTCGAGCACCACCAGGTCGGGCGGCACCAGGTGCACTTCCCTGTCAACCATGACGTCCAAGACTGCCGGCAGCCCGGACTTCACCGCTCGCCGCAGCGCAGGGCGGATCTGGCCCGGCTTCGTGATTCGCTCACCATAGCACCCCAGTGACTCCGCCAGCTTGTCATAGCGCGCTTCGCCGAAATCCACGCCGCAGTAGCGCTCCCCGTAGACCAGTTTCTGGCCGCCCTTGATCATCCCCCAGCACTGGTCGTTGGCGATGACGACCACGATGGGCGTGCCCTCACGCCGCGCCGTCTCCATCTCCATAGCGTTGAAGCCGAAAGAGCCATCGCCTGTGATGCAGCACACGGGGACGTCGGGACGAGCCAGCTTCGCGGCGACAGCGTACGGCACGCCTGAGCCCAGATGCCCTGAATCCGCTGCCCAGAGAAACGAACGCGGCTCATACACCCGTGTCTGGTAGAACGACCATACGGATGTCGTCCCTCCGTCCTGCGCGAAGATGGCATTGCGCGGGAAGAACCCGCGCACCTCGCGCATGAGGCGCAACGGGTGTATGGGCTCCTGGTCGGAATGGGCGCCCTCCTCCCAGCCGCTCACCCAGGCCTGCTGGGCCTGCCGTGCTTCCTCCAACTCCGGATTCTCAGGCTTGCGCTTCGTCTGCTTCCTGACGGCTGCCAGTACGGCGCGGAGCGTGGCCTTGGCGTCGCCCAACAGCGCCAGGTCCACCGGACGGTTCAAAGCGATGTTCTGCGGCTCAATGTCGATCTGTATGAAACGCTGTATGCCCACCTCGCCCCATGCCGGCGGGCGTCCCCAGAAGTCTATGTCGCCGAGGCGGCCGCCGACCAGCAGAACCACGTCCGCCTTACCCTGGGCCCCCAGCGCGCCATAGGATGAAGGTATCAAGCAGAGGCGATGGTCCTCGGGGATGGCTCCGCGACCGCCCAAGCTCGTGGTCACAGGCGCCGACAGGTACTCCGCCAGCGCTTTCACTTCCTCCCAGGCTCCGGACCGGAGCACTCCACTGCCTGTGTGAATGAGAGGGAACTCGGCCCTGGCCAGCATCTCGGCCGTTTCCTGAACTAGGCGCGCATCCGCCACAGGCGGCGTGGTGGCACGGTAGCTCCCGGGCGGCATGATGGGATACTGGTCGCCATCGACGGTGTCGCAGAGCACGTTCGAGGGCAGGTCGAGGTACACAGGCCCGGGACGCCCGGACGTGGCCGCGCGGAATGCCTGCTGTGCGAGGCCGGGCATCCGCCTCACGTCGTTCACCAGGGCCCGCCATTTCGTGATGGGTGCCATCAGCGGCACCTGGTCGAGAGCCTGCATGGAGCCCTGCTCTGGGTAGCAGCGCCAGGTCTGGTTCTGCGCCCCAAGAACAACAATGGGAACCGAGTCCGCCCATGCGGGGTAGACGCCCGGCACGAGGTCGGCCACCCCC
>CAZBET010000120.1:0-5278 GCA_964490995.1 uncultured Dehalococcoidia bacterium | reverse complement strand
CTGGACCGGTCGCCGGAGAACGTGGGAGCCTTCTTCGCGCAGCACTCGGCTCGGAAGCTCACCGAGGCGGAGAAGGTGACGGCGTTGAAGCTGATGGAGTGCCAGCGCCACGCGATGTTGATGTACACGTCCTGCGGCTGGTACTTCGATGACCTTTCGGGCATCGAGGCGGTGCAAATCATGCACTACGCTGCACGCGCCGTCGAGCTTGCGCAGGGGATTTCCGGTGACCTCATCGAGCCACAGCTCTTGGAGCTGCTGGAAAAGGCGAAGAGCAATCTTCCAGAGAAAGGCGACGGACGCCAGATCTATGAGAAATACGTGAGACCGTCAAAGGCAGACGCGGCGAGGATCGCTGCTCACTATGCCATTAGATCTGTCTTCGAGGAGCAGAGCAGGAAGACGAAGGTCTACTGCTACGGAGTGGACGTGGGAGACTACCGACGCTCAGAGGCGGGTGGTTCAAGCCTCGCGCTGGGTTGGGCCAGGGTTGTGTCCGAGATCACAGGTGAGTCGGCGGCACTGAGCTTCGGAGTCCTGCATTCGGGCCAGCACAACCTGAACGCGGGGGTTGGCCCGTACCTGGGGGAAGAGGCCTACGATGCTATGGTCGGCGAGGTGACTCAGGCCTTCTCCAGTAAGGACTTCCCCCGAGTCCTCCAGCTGCTGGAGAAGCACCTCGGGACATCGTCGTACGCCCTGGCCTCGCTATTGCGGGATGAGCAACGCATGGTTCTGGACAGGATCCTCGAGTCCGTGCTGGACGAGATTGAGGCAAGTTACAGCGCCCTCTATGACCGCCACTACCCTCCCATGAGGTTTCTGACTAGCCTGGGGTATTCGATTGCGGAGTGTTTCCATTCGACAGCGGCAGTCATCCTCAATTTCCGTTTGCGGCGGGCTCTGGGCGGCCGTCCCCTAGATGCAGACAACATCAGGGCCTACCTGGACAGGGCCCAGGCTTGGAAAGTCGACCTTGACGGTCCAGGTCTTGCCTACGTAGTCGAACGGAACCTGGAAGGAATCACGAATGACTTCGCAACCCGCCCGGGTGACGTTTCTTCATTGGAGCGGGTGCGGGCCGCTGTGCAGTTGGGGCACTCCATGCCCTTCTCAGTGAACCTGTCGCGTGTGCAGAACACGTACTACGGCTTGCTGAAAACGGCCTATCCTGAGATCCGGACGCGGGCCGAGGGGGGAGACCGTCAGTCTCGGGAGTGGGTCGCGAGGTTCACCTCTCTGGGCGAACTGTTGTCGATTCAGGTGGACTGAGGGGCGTGCTTCAAGGAGAGCCGTCGCACTCCCAGCTAGTCGGCGAGCAGCTTTGCGGCCATGTCAGTCCCGTAGACGAGAAGCCTGTCGCCTTCCTGGATCTTCTCATGGCTATCCGGTTGTGGCAGGAACCCATCACTCCTTTCTATCCCCAGGATCGTCAGGTCTTCGCCCGCGGCGACATCTGCAAGGGACTTGCCGACGTTCCTTGAGTTGTGTTTGATTACAGCCAGGTTGATGCTCCATCCCCGTCCTGAGTCAAAGAGGCATTCGATTTCCGGTGCTTCAGTGAGCAGCAACTTCGTCAGCGGCTTTCGCAGCCAGCCGATAAGCCGATTGCCGAGTCCGCTGTATACTATGACCAGGTAGAGGACCAGTACGGTGAGGATGACTATCCCTAGGTGAGCCAAGAACCCCTTGTAGCCTTCGGCCTTGGTGAAGGCCACTACCATCGTGGCAACAATGGTGAGAAGACCGGCAGCGCCCAGCATCATCAGGATGCTGACGATGCGTCGTCTCCCCTTGTGCCGCACCACGCGCTCGGCCTCCGCGGTCGTGAAGCCCGTTCCCGTGAAGGCTGATAGCGCCTGGAACCTAGCCGCATGAGGCTCCATGCCCGTGAGCTGCAGGGCAAACGCGCCTATTGTAACCACGACGAAGCAGACGAATATGGCGAACAACAGGACTCCCAGATATCCCAGTCCCATGTTCAGAACCTCCGATTCACGTTGTGCCAATAAGCTGGGCGGTCCGGCGCTGGCGTGCCCGTCCGCCAGGGCATTATAGCGCGCCGCGCTGTTGCAGCGCCACTTCGCATGGAGTATGCAGGCCAGCGCTACGGTCTGGCAATGGCGGCAGAAATGAGGTACTATCTAGCTGGCTTGGCGTAGCCGGCACTCGCTTCGGAGCCGCAGGACGGAACGGGGTTGCGGAGTCGGAGATATGCTTACCCCACGGGAACTGGTCAGGTACAGCAGGCAGATGATAATCCCCGGATGGGGAAAGGCCGGGCAGGAGAAACTCAGGCGTTCGCAGGTCCTCGTTGTTGGCGCCGGTGGGCCCGAGTCGCCGCTCCTGACCTACCCGGCGGCGGCAGGCGTGGGGAAGATAAGAGTGGTCGATTGCGACAAGGTCGAGCTCAGCAATCTCAATCGTCAGGTGCTCTATGACCACGAGAGTGTGGGACGCAGGAAGGCCGAGTCGGCCAGAGAGAGGCTTGAGTCACTGAACGCGTGCGTCCAGATAGAGGCCGTCGATGAAAGGATAACCAGGGCCAACATCTTTGAGTTGGTGGCGGACTACCTCATCGTTGATGCCCTGGACAACCTGCCGACGAGGCACCTGCTCAATATGGCTGCGCTACGGCAAGGGCTCCCGTTGTTTCACGGCGCGGTCTATGGTTTTGAGGGAAGAGCGACCACGGTGATACCAGGTGAGACCGCGTGTCTCAGGTGTATCTATCAGGCTGTTGTGCCCGGCAAGGCGCCGGTGGTTGGAGTGACCCCGGGGGTGATCGGCTGCGTCCAGGCCACCGAGGTGGTCAAATACATTATGGGCGTCGGGCAACTGCTCACCAACAGGCTTCTGGTCTACGACGGTCTGGCGCTCCGATTCAGTGAGGTGAAGCTCAAGAAGGACCCAAACTGTCCCGAATGTGGGCAGGAAGTAGGAGTGGTACCGGTCAGGAGTTGCGAGCAATGGGTGTCAACGTAAGAATCTCACCGATGATGCGCAAGAGCACGAATGGACAGGAACTGTTTGAGGTTGCAGGAAGCACGCCCTCGGAGGTGCTGGGAAAGCTGGTGGCGGACTTCCCCAAGATCAGGCGATGGCTGTACGACAAGGAGGGCACGTTGCGGCCTCAACTCCAGTTCTACGTGAACAAGGAAAGACTCCGCGCCGACGACATGGGCAGAGCCCTGAATGATGGCGACGAGCTGCTCATTCTGGTGGCCATCGCCGGTGGATAAGGCGGCGGCACCTCCACGGTACAGCCTAATGGAGCACATTTCCCGTTGTCCCAGTCTGTATTCTGCCCGTGCGAGTATGCTATAATCTACCGAACTGCCGTCTGTTCGGGCATTCGAGCGCCATGGAGGTTCGATAATGGAGAAGATCGTCAGGACTCTGCGATGCAAGAACGTCAACGTCCCGGGCACACTGGGCAAGCTGACCACGACTATTGGCAAGCTCGGAGTAGACATAGGAAACATCGGTACGGTGCACCTGGGGCCTCACTACACCGTGAGGGACATCGACGTATACGTCGAAGGTGAAGAGCTCCTTGAGAAGGTAATACGCGCAATCTCACAGCTCAAGGAAGTCTCGGTTCTCGAGGTCAGAGACGCTGTGCTTGAGTTTCACAAGAACGGTAAGATCAAGATGGTCAGCACCGTCCCAATTGACTCGATTGACACCCTGCGCAAGGTGTACACACCGGGTGTCGCCCAGGTCTGCACCCTGATCGCGCGGGAGCCGGTGTGGAAGGATACCTATACGGCTATTCCCTATTCCGTCGCCATCGTTACCGATGGGACCGCCGTACTTGGGCTGGGCGACATCGGTCCGGTGGCCGGGATGCCGGTCATGGAAGGGAAGGCGGCTCTGCTGCAGCAGTTGGTGGGAATCAGCGGGATACCCATACTTCTGAACACGACTGACCCCGAGGAGATCATTGAGACGGTGGAGCACATTGCGCCGACGTTCGGCGGCATTCAACTGGAGGACATTGCATCGCCGCGCTGTTTCCTGATTGAGGAGAGGCTTGACAAGGAACTGAACATCCCTGTGATGCACGACGATCAGAAAGGCACTGCTGTGGTGGTACTGGCTGCCCTGATAAATGCCTGCAAGCTTTCTAGAGTCACGCTCCAGGATGCGAAAGTCGGCGTCGTCGGCCTCGGAGCTGCAGGTCTTACCATCGGCAAGTTTCTTCTGAGGTACACGGGCAACCCGGTGCTCGGGACAGCCAAGACGGAAGCCAGCAAGAGGCGACATGCCGAGGCCGGAGGCATTCCGTCCAGCCTTGACGAGATCATGCAGAAGGCGAACATCGTCGTTGCCACATCGGGTGTGCGCGGGCTGATAGAGCCGGCCAAGGTGAGGAAAGACCAGATCATCTTTGCCCTCTCCAACCCATACCCAGAGATAACGCCGGAGGCCGCCAGGGCGGCCGGCGCTGCTCTCGCGGCCGACGGCAAGTCTGTGAACAACCTGCTGGGCTATCCGGGAATCTGGCGAGGCACGCTGGACGCGAAGGCCAGTGAGATAACCTATGAGATGTACAGAGCCGCCGCTCTGGCCATCGCTGGCGCCACCGGTGAAGGCGAACTCGTTCCAAGCACAATTGACCCCAAGGTCCATCTGGCCGTGGCTCACGCGGTGGCCAGGGCCGCAGTCGATTCGGGTGTTGCCCGGAGACAGCTTGACGACGACTACTTCGCGAACACCAACGTGAAGGAACCGCCCTGGGCTTAGAGACCGGAGCCGAGAAAGCCGGGGCTGAGAGCCGTCTCATCAGACCTGCGTAGCTTCCCACTCACCCAAGAGGCCGCGAGCCCCCCTTCTTGCAGGTTCAGCCGTAGTCGATTGGCGGTTGCCAAGGATACTGTGCTAACATTTACTCGCTCTGGAGGGCAACATGGCGTACGGTTATGAGATCAACGAGCTGGCAAGAGAGGAATCCTGGCGGATGTTCCGCATCATTGGAGAACTGGTCCAGGGATTCGACACGCTGTCGGGAGTGGAACCGGCGGTGAGCATCTACGGTTCAGCCCGTATCCGACCGGGAGACGAGCTCTACGCCCAGACTCAGGAAATCGCCTACCGACTGGGGAAGAAGGGCTTCTCCGTGATTACCGGCGGGGGTCCGGGCGCGATGGAGGCGGCAAACAGGGGGGCTCTGGACGCCGGGGTCAAGTCCATCGGTCTGAACATCGAGCTGGCGCAGGAGCAGGCGCCGAACCCCTACACCACGCAGTCAATAACGTTCCATCACTTCTTCGTG
>CAZBET010000119.1:0-5284 GCA_964490995.1 uncultured Dehalococcoidia bacterium | reverse complement strand
AGGAAGCTGAAGCCCAGGGTCTATGCGTTTGGAGAACGCGTCGAGAACGTGGTTGACTACCCGTTGTTTCAGCCGCACATCAACGCGGCAGCCATGACTTATGAACTGGCCAACGACCCTCAGTACGAGAAGGAGATGACGGCCACTTCGAATCTCACGGGAGAGAAGATCAACCGGTTCACGCATGTCCACCAGAGCATAGACGACCTCGTGAACAAGGTGAAGATGATGCGGCTCCTGGGCCAGAAGACGGCCACCTGCTTCCAGCGGTGTGTGGGTCTGGACGGGCTCAACGCGGTGTACATCACAACCTTCGAGCTAGACAAGAAGCACGGAACCAACTACCACGAGCGGTTCAAGAAGTACCTGAAATACGTCCAGGACAACGACCTGATGCTGGCCGGAGCCATGTCCGACCCGAAGGGCGACCGGAGCCTGAGGCCCAACCAGCAGGCCGACCCTGACCTGTATCTGCACGTCGTGGAAAAGCGGGACAAGGGCATCGTCGTTCGCGGCGCGAAGGCGCATATCACGGGCACCGTCAATGCCCACGAGATACTGGCCATGCCCACAAGGGCTATGGGCGCTGAGGACAAGGACTACGCGGTCTGCGTCGCTGTTCCAGTGGATGCAGAAGGCGTGACCCTCATCTTCGGACGGCAGACGAACGACACGAGAAGGCTGGATGGGGAGATCGACCCGGGCAACGCCAAGTACGGCATCGTGGGCGGCGAGGCCCTGATTGTCTTCGACAACGTCTTCGTGCCCAATGAGCGTGTCTTCATGTGCGGCGAGTTCGATTTCACGGGCCAGCTTGTTGAGACCTTCGCCGGCTTCCACAGGAGCAACTACGGCGGCTGCAAGGTGGGCCTTGCGGACGTTGTGACCGGCGCTGCGTACTGGATGGCGGAGAACAACGGCGTGGACAAGTCTCCGTACATACGGGATTTGCTCGCTGAGATGGCCAGCATGGCTGAGACCTGCTGGTCGTGCTCGCTGGCCTGCTCGTATCAGGGGAGCAAGACGCCTTCCGGCGCTTACACCATCAATGCTCTTCTGGCGAATGTGGTCAAACTTAACATAACAAGGTTCGCCTACGAGTGGATGCGCTTGGCGCAAGACATCGCCGGCGGCCTGATCATAACTCTGCCGTCGGAGAAGGACTTCCGGAATCCTGAGATCGGGAAGTACATAGAGAAGTACCTTGTGGGCAAGACGGGGACGCCGACGGAGCACAGGATGAGGATGCTGAGGCTCATCGAGAACATGGCGGTAGGGGCGGGGCTTCCCGAGGCGCTGCACGGGGCGGGGTCGCCTCAGGCCCAGAAGATGATGATCCAGAGGCGGGCCAACTTCGAAGCGAAGAAGGAGCTTGCGGAGGGCATCGTCGGCATCAAGCCGGACAAGCACTTCAAGAAGATAACTGGGAAGAGCGAGGACGATTACTTCAAGGAGTTCAGGGAGCCTTCGCCCAAGTGCAAGTAGGCTCGCCTGACATGACGGGAATGAGGGCGGGGCAGCGGAACGCTGCCCCGCCCTCTTGCGTTTGTCTTCGGGCGAGTAGGGTGGGTGGAGCCCAGCGGAACCCACCGTCGTGGGGCGGGCCGAGGGGTGGCGGGTTACGTTTCACTTCACCCACCCTACGGATTGGAGAGGGCGCTACGGACGCTGGCGCTGTCTTCGCAGACAGAGCCATTTCCGGAAAACCCCTTCGTGAGCTTGACAAAGACAGAATAGGTGGTATTATGAGTACAGCAACCTGCGAGAAGTTTGTTATTCCTCGACCTGTTCCACTGCTCAGGCATTCCCCAGGCCATGGATGATCAGACTCCAGTCAGGTTATAACAAATAGAGGAGGCCATCCATGGCGTATGCGGACAAGACCCTGACCTGTTCGGATTGCGGCACAAGCTTCACCTTCAGCGCATCCGAGCAGGAGTTCTTCGCTTCCAAGGGCTTCACCAATGAGCCGGGGCGCTGTACTGACTGCCGAGCAGCCAGAAAGCAGCAGCGCGGTGGCGGCAATGGTGGCAGAGGCTCCTACGGCGGCGAAGGCTACCGGCAGCAGAGGCAGATGTATCCTGCCGTTTGCGCGACCTGTGGCAAGGACACCCAGGTGCCCTTTGAGCCCCGAACCGGGCGGCCGGTCTACTGCTCCGATTGCTACTCTAAGACAAGGCGCTAGAGGCAGCGGGCAGCTAGATTCCCCGGGCCCTGAATCGCTTTGAGGGGCTAGGCTGAGGATAGTGGGCAGTTGGGAATGATGCCCAAATCCTCTTTGCGACCCATCACGTCGTTCTGCATCACATCATCTCCTTTGTCTTCACCGTCTTCAGGCACTTCCCCCTGAAGTGCTCTTGAGTTGATTCGACCAGGGACTACCAGAGTGAGGCATGGATAGTCCGCTTAGCCACAGTCCCCGGGGTGCTGATGCTGGAGAGGCGGTTGAGGCATGTTGCCTTTCGCATCGGTCGCGGCAGCGGCGGATAACGGGCTGCACTCGCTTGCGGCAGTGATCCCATTCTATCTGAGGGGGTTAGAGATGGAGAATGAACGCGCGACAGTTCATGATGCCGATTCGGAGAGGTGTATTCACTACTGGCTTATAGGTCAGAGGAATCTGGGTGTGTGCAAGAAGTGTGGGGCCAGTAAGCAGTTTTGCGGTTCGTGGAGCGCCGCAAGCAGCCATAGAGCCTGGAAGGCCAGAGCTAACAACGTGCAGCGTAATGTACCAGACACCAAGAGTTGACGGAGTCCGTTGCCTCGCTTTGGAATAGAACACCCTGCTTTCTGGCCGTCCGGGTACAAGGAGGGGAGAATGACGCAAGCAAAACCCGGTGACACTGTTAGGATTCGCTACACCGGCAGACTGGATGATGGTACGGTGTTTGAGACCTCTTATGAGTCCAAACCTCTGAGATTCAAGATCGGGAAGTCCAGGCTCATGCCAGCCTTTCAAGGGGCAGTGGTTGGGATGAGACCGGGCGAATCGAGAACCGTCAATGTCACCGCCGACAGAGCATACGGCCCGCTCCGGAAAGAAATGGTGGTGGCGGTAGATCGGGATAAGTTCCCTGAGGACTTCAAGCCATACGTTGGCCAGGAACTTGACATTTGCCAACAGGATGGGAAGCCATTTCCGGCAAAGGTGATCGAGGTCTCGGAGTCAAGCGTGACGCTGGACGCCAACCATGCTCTAGCTGGCAAAGACCTCATCTCTGACATTGAGCTTGTTGGCATCATCTGAGTGATGCGAACTTGGGAATCGGTAGGGGCGGGGCAGCGGAACGCTGCCCCGGCCCCCGCGTTCGTTCGATGGACAACGAAGCCTACTTCCCTTTGAAGTTGGGCTTGCGCTTCTCCAGGAAGGCTTTCGCGCCCTCGAGGGCGTCTTCGGTCTTGAAGATATCGGAGAACAGCCTGCCCTCGTTCTCCACCGCCTCCTTGAGGCCCATCTCCATGGTGTCGTTGATGCTCTTCTTGGTGGACGCCAAAGCGACCGCGCCCTTGCTTATCAGCCTCTTCACCATGGCATTGACGGCATTCTCCAGCTCGGCAGGCGGGACGACCTGGTTGACGAGGCCGAGGCGGTACGCCTCTTTGGCATCGATGGGGTCGCCGGTGAGGCACATCTCCATGGCCTTGGTCCTCCCCACAAGGCGGGTCATGCGGACGCTGCCGCCGCCGCCGCACATGATGCCCAGCTTGATCTCAGGCTGCCCGAACTGGGCGGTCTCGGAGGCGATCCTGATGTCGCACCCCAGCGCGATCTCGCAGCCCATGCCGAAGGCAAACCCGTTGATTGCCGCGATCACCGGCTGGGGCAGGTCCTCGAGCATGGTCGGCGAGAAATAGACCTTGTGGTCGTCGAGGACGCTTCCGCCCTTCTTGGTCATCTCCACCCAGGCCAGTATCGTCTTGTCGATGTCAGCCCCGGACATGAAGGCGCGGTCGCCGGACCCAGTGATGACCACTACCCTGACGCTCTTATCGGCCCTTATGTCCTTGACCGCTTCTTTGAGCTCGTTTGACATCTTGGGGCTGAACGCGTTGAGCACCTGGGGCCTGTTGAAGGTGATCTTCGCTACCCCGTCCTTCTTCTCCAAGATGATAGTCTCAAATGCCATCGTACCCTCCTTTGAATTGACTTGGGCCGAAATAGTGTGTTGCCCCTACTTGTGCACCTCTTTCTTGATGAGCTCGATGAAGCCGTTAACATCCGACCCGGCTCCGTATATCTCTCTGACGCCCTGCTTCTTGAGCATCTCGTAATCCTCATCCGGGATAACTCCGCCAAGGACTACCATGACGTGGCCCATCTTGTTCTTCTTCAGCCCCGCCATCACCTTCGGCAGATGGGCCTCGTAGGCGCTGGTGAAGAAGCTCATGCCAACTACGTCCACGTCCTCCTGGACGGCCATCTTCACGACTTCCTCGGGCTGACTGTAGCTTGCATAGACGACTTCGAAGCCTGCATCCTTGCAGCGGGACGCAATCAGCCTCAGGCCACGGTCGTGAATATCGATCCAGTGCTTGACCAGGAGGACTCTCGGCCTTCCGTTCTTGGACAACTGTTGATACCCCCTTTCGGTAGTTCTTCGAACCTGCAGCCCCTAGAACTTCAGCATCACGTTGTATTCCGGGCCCCACCTCATGACTCTTCGTAGAGCCTTCGATATCTCACCGGCGGTGGCGTGGGCCTTGGCAGCCTCGATGCAGGCGGGCATCACGTGGCCGTACTCGCCGGCCTTCAGTTTCTTGCAGGCTTCCACCACGCCGTTGAGGGCCGCATCCGTTTTCGCCTGGTCTCGCCTGGCCTTGTATTCTTTAGTGCGCTCGATTGAGACCCTGGCCACCTCGGGGTCTGGCCTGAAGGCCTTGACCTTGAGGTTTTCGGCTGTGGCGTACTTGTTCCAGCCGACCACTATTCTTCTGCCCTTCTCGACGTCCTCCCTCCACTGGTCGCAGCCCTTGCGCAGGACGCGCGCCAGCATGCCTTCCTTGTGCGCCTTCACGAAGCCGCCGGCGTCGTCGATCTCCTTCAGTATCTTCTTGCCTTCCTCCTCCATCCTCTTCGTGAGCCACTCAACGTAGTATGAGCCTGCCAGCGGGTCGCTTACCCTCGTTACTCCAGTCTCATGCGCTATGATTTGCTGTATTCTGAGCGTCAGGACGGCGGACTCCTCCGTGGGGATGCCGATGGGCTCGTCGTAGGCCGGGATCTGCATGGCCGTGGTCCCCGAGAGTGCCGCGCCGAGCGCATGGTAAGCGCTGCGGATGATGT
>CAZBET010000118.1:0-5329 GCA_964490995.1 uncultured Dehalococcoidia bacterium | reverse complement strand
TCGCTCATAGGCATCCCGCCCACGGTCGGTTTCATGGCCAAGTTCTACATCTTCAACGCGGCGACCCAGCAGAACCTGCTGTGGCTTGTTATCATCGCCGTGATCAACTCAGTGATCTCAGCCTACTACTACCTCAGAGTCGTCAAGGTGATGTACATCGGCGAGCCCGCGTCGAACGAGCCGATTCCATCCTCCATCCCATTGCGCGTGACGCTGGCCATCACCTCGTTGGGCGTGCTCGCGCTTGGCATCTACCCATCGCTCGTCATCCGGTTGGCTGAGACCGCAGTCGCCAAGTTCCCGTAGCCGGACACCAACGCGCCACGCCGAGCCCCTCCAACAGCCACTGCTACGGAAAATGGCCCTTGCCCCCGTTCGCCTCGCAATACACAGCGCGGTTTCCCAAGCTCGGCCTCCCGGTCACCGGCAACTCTATCCTGGAACCAGGCTTGACCCTCCTGCTGGTTCCCCCTATCATCTCTCCGGGGCCACGTGCAATGGTGGACTGTCGGCTTAGCATCCAGGTCGAGAAGGCCTTCCGAGGCCTTGTGGCTGAGGTCTGGCTGCGTGGGGTCGTTGAAGCCACGCTCGCGGCCGCTGGCGTTACCGGGACGGTGGACATCGGCCTGGCGGTGGCCGGTGATGAGACGGTCCGGAACCTCAATCGCACCTATCGCGGAGTCGACAACACCACCGATGTGCTCGCGTTCGCCTTGAGCGGACTATCCGGTCCTGACGAGCACTTCGTCATGCCCCCTGACGGCACACTTCACCTCGGCGAGGTCATCATCTCCTACCAGCAGGCTGAAAGACAGGCGAAAGAGCAGCACCATTTGCTGGAACGGGAGCTGGCCCTGCTTGTAGCCCACGGCGTGCTGCACCTCCTGGGCTATGACCACACCGACCTCAAAGGCGCGCGCGCCATGAGGGCGATGGAAGCCAAAGCCCTGAAAGGCGTCCAGAACCACCAGGCGCCTTGAGGCTTGCCAATCCTCGCATCAATTGAACAACTGGTGCGCCTGGGATATAATAGCCGCAAGAATCCATGGTTCGTTCACGTTACCTCCGGTTGATCGAGATGTAGATGGCTTCACAGGTCTTCTATCGAAAGTGGCGGCCGCAAACCCTGGCCGGGGTGGTGGGGCAGGAGCCAGTGACCCGGACACTGGCCAACGCTTTGCAGACAGGACGCGTAGCGCACGCCTACCTCTTCTGCGGCCCGCGTGGCACGGGCAAGACCAGCACCGCCAGGATCCTGGCCAAGGCTATCAACTGTCTGGAGAGCAAGAACGGGGAGCCCTGCAACGCCTGCGCAATGTGCCAGGCAGTCAACGAAGGACGAGCCCTGGATCTCGTGGAGATTGACGGTGCCTCGAACCGAAACCTGGACGACGTTCGAGATCTCCGCGAGAAGGTCAATTTCGCCCCCAACTCGGCCCGCTACAAGGTATACATCATAGATGAGGTCCACATGTTGACTCCGCCAGCATTCAACGCTCTGCTCAAGACGCTGGAGGAGCCTCCGCCCCACGCAATCTTCGTGCTGGCGACCACAGAGCCTCACCAAGTCCTGCCGACGATCATCTCCAGGTGCCAGAGGTTCGATTTCCGTCGCCTCAGCCAGGCCGACATAGTGGGCAAGCTCCAGGAGATATGCCAGCAGGAGGGCATACACGCCGATGCGCGGGCGCTTGCCGTCATCGCCAGAGCAGCCACCGGCAGCCTCCGGGATGCTGAGAACCTGCTGGAGCAAATCGTGCTTCAGTACGGCCCCGATTTCACTCGGGAGCAGGCCGACGCTAAGCTGGGGGTCACCAGCGATTTGCGCGTGCCCCGGCTAGCAGAACAGATACTGAGCAAAGACGTTGCCGCAGGCCTGACCACAATAGGCAGCGTCGCCGCTGACGGCGTGGACCTCCGCCAGTTCAATCATGGCCTGGTGGAGTACCTGCGAGGTCTCCTCCTGACCAAGGCTGGCGTTCACGAAGTGGCTGGCCTCACTGCGGAGGCCGTTTCAGAGATGAAGAGGCTGGCGGCCGGCGTGTCGATGGCCGAGATATCGAAGGCGATCAAGCTCTTCGGGCAGGTCGATTTCCGGTCGGACTCGCAGTCCACTCTGCCTCTGGAACTGGCCCTAGTAGATTGCTCCCTGCCGCCAGCTGACAAGCCTCCAAGGGCAGCAGTCAGGGGCAGGGTTGACAGCACGCCGGTAGTGGACGCAGTCAAGCCTCGTGCCGCACCGAAGGCACTGCCAAAGACAGCCCCGGTGGAGCACGCACCGCCAGCGCCTCAGGTGGAGAAGCCCGTCATAGCCGAGCCGTCTGCGGCGGCAAAGACTGGCGAACCTGCGGCTCAGGGGCCTCCCACGAACGTCGAGCAGATTCGCCATCGCTGGGACGAGTTCGTAAGCGCTTGCAAGGGCATGGGCTCCAGCGGCAACCTTGATGCGCTGCTGAGGAGGGCGTGCGAACCGGTGGCGCTTGAAGGCGATACCCTGGTGCTCGGATTCTACCATGACTTCCACATGGCCAAGATCGAGGACCGCAAGTACTGCCATCTGGTGGAGAAGAAGCTGCAGGATGTTTTCGGCATCCCCTACCACGTCCGCTGCATCCTCACTCCCAAGGGTAAGGAGACCAAGTCGCAGCAGCGAGCGCGCAATCCAGTGGTGAACGCAGCCCTGAGCATGGGTGCCAGGATCATCGAAGAGGAGCCCGCACATGATGAATAAGGCGATGTTGCGGCAAGCCCAGCAGTTGCAGGCCAAGATGGCCAAGGCCCAGGAGGAACTCGAGAAAGCCAGAGTTGAGGCAAGCTCCGGAGGCGGCGCAGTGAAGGTCGTGGTCAGTGGCCACCAGAAGCTGTGCTCCATCAAGATATCGCCGGAGGCAGTCGACCCCAAGGATGTGGAGATGCTGGAAGACCTGGTGCTGACCGCGGTCAACGAGGCGATGGAGAAGGCGCAGGAGCTTGCCGCGAGGCAACTCGGGGCTTTGACCGGAGGGCTCAAGATTCCGGGCTTGCTCTAATCTCCGAGCACTGGCACAGTTCCCTCGTGTGTTCAAGTTTAAGAGGTGAGAAGGGTTTCTGGATTTGAGAACGGGTTTCCTGCCTTCCGTCGAGCCGGTCTCGAGATTGATCGAAGAGCTGGGCAAGCTCCCCGGAATCGGGCCAAAGACCGCGGCACGCCTCGCCTACCACCTGCTGCGCACACCTGAAGCCGAGGCTCGCGCACTCGCCGAAGCCATAGTCGCGGTGAAAGAGAAGACGGTTCTCTGCTCATTATGCCAGAACGTCACTGATTCAGACCCCTGCGTCATCTGTACCAGCCAGGAACGGGATCACAGCGTCATCTGCGTGGTGAAGGAGCCACTCGATGTTCTGGCGCTGGAACGTACCGGCTGCTACCGGGGACTGTATCATGTGCTCCATGGGGTGCTTTCGCCCATGGACGGCATCGGCCCTGAAGACCTCAAGCTGAAAGAGCTCGTGGAACGGGTGGGGACAGGCATGGTGAAGGAGGTCATTCTGGCCACCAACCCCAACCTTGAGGGCGAGGCAACAGCCATGTACACGCAGAAGCTGCTGTCTCCCTTCGGTGTTCGACTCACCAGACTTGCCCGCGGCCTCCCCGTGGGCGGCGACCTGGAATATGCCGACGAAGTCACCCTCACCCATGCCATCGAGAGCAGGCAGGAAATGTGAACAAGAAGCCACATCACACGATGAGCCGGTTCAGACAGCACAGGCGCAAAGGCAGGAGCACCATATGAAGTTCATCAAGAACACAAAGTCCATCTGCCCCGAAGACCTGAAGGTGCTGGATGCGTCACTGTGGGAAATCGACGGCCGGGTGATAATGAGGAAGACCTGCCCGGAGCACGGAAGCTTTGAAGATGTCTATTGGAGCGACTACGGAGATTACGCCCGGTTCGAGAAGTTCAGGGACCACGGCACGGGATTGCAGCAAACCAGAGAACCGAAGCTGGGTTGCCCTCTCGACTGCGGCCTCTGCGCAAATCACAAGACGCACACCACGCTCCTGATAATCGAGGTCACCAACAGGTGCAATCTGCGCTGCCCGATATGCTTTGCCCAGGCTGGCTCGGACGGCCGTGCCGACGACCTCACCAAGGAGCAGATAAGGGCGATCCTGGAGTACGGCCGGCGGAACAACTACCCCCTTGCCATCAGAGGCGCAGGGAACAGCGGAGGTGAGCCGACGCTGAGGGATGACCTGCCCGAGATAATAGAAATGGAGAAGGAGTTTGGCTATGACTATATTCTGGTCATGACCAACGGCCTCAGGCTCGCGGAGGATCTCGACTACTTCAAGAAGCTGCGCGACCTGGAAGCGTGGCTCTATCTGCAGTTCGATGGCGTCACGCCCGAACCTTACGTCAAGGCAAGGGGACGCAACATCTGGCCGTTGAAACAGAAGGTCTTGGAGAACGCGAGGAAGATAGGCTATGACAAGATCGCGCTCGTCCCGACCCTGGCAAAAGGGGTGAACGACCACGAGGTCGGAGACATGGTGAGGTTCGCAGCAGACAACTTCGACGTCGTGAAGTTCCTCGTCTTTCAACCGGTCAGCTTCTCAGGGAGAATCGACCTTTCCAAGCTGAAAGAGATGAGGGTGACAAACTCGGACGTGATGAGACTGGTGGAGGAGCAAACCGGCGGCGAGATCAAGAAGACTGATTTCTTCACACTGCCCATGAACCAGGCCATGGCCAAGATCATGGTCAAGGGAGGCCGGAATCAGGACTTCTGTGTTCACCCTCATTGCGGCCTGATAACCGTCGTTGAGAAGGAGAAGGGCAAGCTGGTGCCAGTGTCACGCTACATACAGAACGAGAAGGTCTACGACCGAGTGCGCGGCGGCTTCGAGGCCGGTTGGTCCCAGCCCAGACTGATGCGGGCTCTGGCAACCAGCCTGCTCACGAATGTCCATCCCAAGCTCTGGCCTAAGCTGGCGCCCATCCTGTTCCTGACCAAGGACTCCAGGTCGATACGATCCCTTCTGACGAAGTGGCTTCCCCAGCACTTCCTCACCATAGGGATAATGCACTTCATGGACCCGTACAACTTCGACCTGGACAGAGTCGAGAACTGCGGCCTGCACTTCGGCGTCATAGGCAACGACTCGAAGCCCAGACTCATCCCCTTCTGCTCCATGAACAGCATACACAGAGTGGCGCTGTCTTCCAAGGGGAAAGGGCAACGGGAAGAGGCGAAAACGGGCAGCGCTGCCGGGGCTGGCAAGCGGGCGAGCTAGTCGAGCGGAGCTGGCATGAGTAGGCCAAGGGTATACAAGACGGAAGGCATC
>CAZBET010000117.1:0-5342 GCA_964490995.1 uncultured Dehalococcoidia bacterium | reverse complement strand
CTCCTCCCATATAGGCTGATTTCATCTCTTCGATAACCTCAGAGGCGTCGGCCCCGGCGTCAAGCCTATCCATGATCTCCCGTGTCTCGGGCGTGATATCTTCATCAGCCGCCCGGCTCATTTTGCGCGTCCACTCGGCGAGGGCACGGGGGTCGTTGTGCATCAGGCCTCCGGTCAGCTTGGAGTCGGAGAGAATGTCATCGTAGACGCTTCTGTCTGACTTGGACCTGCGCACCGCGAACTTGGAGAATACCCGGCTGAGCTCCTCGCCGCCGCAATGGGTGCAAGTGGGCTTCGAGGGTGGGGCGAAGCCCCGGACGAATACTTCCACTCTCCGGTGGCAGTCGTTACAGCGGTATTCGTAGATGGGCATCCACAGTCACCTCGCAGGCCCCCGCGTACTCGCGTTTCGGCTTCAATTGTAGCACAGCGGGGCCACCGGCGTAAATCGGGGTCTCTATTTGGGCGCATGCTATAATGTGAGTGGAGACCACTCTTGAATCGCGATATGGAAGGGGTTTCGGAGCGACCTGGAGCGGCTATGCGCTGCGGGAATGCGGTGTTTACGTGGGGGGAACGCACCTACGTGATGGGTATCGTGAACGTTGCCCCGGACTCGTTCTCCGGCGATGGCCTCGGCGACGCGGATGCCGCAGTAGCCCAGGGGAAACGCCTGGTAGCTGAGGGGGCGGACATCATAGATGTGGGAGGGGAGTCCACCCGTCCCAACTACGCGCCGGTCTCCATGGAGGAGGAACTGGGGCGGGTGCTGCCCGTCGTGGAGCGGCTGGCGCGCGAATTGCCTGTGCCGGTGAGCATAGACACCTACAAGGCTACGGTGGCGCGAGAGGCGGTGGCGGCGGGGGCGCGTATGCTCAACGATGTCTGGGGGCTGAAGCGTGACCCCACGCTGGCGAAGGTGGCGGCGGAGAACGGGATACCCCTGGTGGTCACTCAGAACCAGCGGGATGGCCGCTTTCGCGACTTCTTTCCTGAACTGGTCGCGGACCTGAGAAGAAGCGTGCAGGTGGCGCTTGATGCGGGGGTCGAAGCTGGAAACATCATCATCGATCCCGGCGTCGGCTTCGGCAAGACGGTGGACCAGAATTTGGAGATTGTGCGCCGGCTGGCTGAACTGAGGACTCTGGGCCATCCCATTCTGCTCGGCACCTCACGCAAGTCCTTCATCGGGTTGGTGCTCCACCTGCCGGCGGAGCAGCGTCTGGAGGGCACAGCGGCATCAGTGGCCATCGGTATCGCCAACGGGGCGGACATGGTGAGGGTGCACGATGTGGCTGAAATGGTTCGCGTCGTCAGGATGAGCGACGCCATCGTGAGGGGAAGGCGTTCCTGATCGAGAGCGTTTGACAACGTCGTGTTGTCATTGCTACGAAAAAGGCCCCTTTCCCCGTTCGCCCTGAGCTTGTCGAAGGGCCCGTTCATGGTTCGACAGGCTCACCACGAACGAGCTTGTGCAATACGCCGTTTCGGGAGTACCGTTTTCATCCTTTATGGTGCGTATGGCGATAGGTATAGTAATTCTGAGCGAGGGTTGATTTGGCGCATTCGGAAGTGATGTCGGGGCCCGCGGTGGTCTACCTTGGCCTGGGATCGAACCTGGGTGACAGAGCCGAGAACCTCGCGCGAGCGCTCGAAAGCCTGTCCAGCAAGCTCGCCATTAGACAGGTGTCTTCGGTGTACGAGACTGAGCCAGTCGGCTACGAGCAGCAACCCCTTTTCCTCAATGCGGTATTGTCGGCGGCAACAGACATGAAGCCACTGGAGCTTCTGCGCTTCGTCAAGCAGGTCGAGGCCGAGCTTGGGAGGAAGCCCAGCTTTCCCGACGGCCCCCGGTCGATCGATGTGGACATCCTTTTCTACGGCGACCTGGAACTCGAAACCCCGCAGCTCACCATACCCCACCCTCGGATGGTCGAGCGTGCCTTTGTTCTCGTGCCACTGGCCGAGATCGCCGCTGAGCTGGTGCATCCCGTGGCCAAATGCACGATTGGCGAGTTGCTGGAGGTGGTGAGGGGAACCGACGGCGTGAAGCCTGTCGCGAGGTTGACCCGAAGCGCATTCAATCATGCGGGGTAGGACACATGTACGAGGTCTCAGTCACACAGCATTTCGACGCGGCCCACTATCTGAGGGGATACGGAGGCAGGTGCGAGCAGTTGCACGGGCACCGCTTCGAGGTCGCCGTCACGGTGAAGGCGGAGCAGCTCAACAACATCGGCATAGCGTTTGATTTCGCGGAACTGAAGAAGCACCTCGCTGAGGTGCTGAAGCGGTTCGACCACGTCTGCCTAAACGACATTGCCCCCTTCGACAACATCAACCCCTCCTCGGAAAACATCGCCACGACTGTCTGCGGTGAGCTGACCGGGAGGTTGGGAGGGATGGTCATCTCGCGGGTCGAGGTCTGGGAGTCTCCGGAGTCGAGGGTGACCTACACCCCATAGGCATGGGGCCGGGCAGCCGCCGCTCAGGTGAAGAGAACCGCGCTTTCTACTCTTTGGGCCTGTCCTTCGGGGTTTCCTCAACCTGAGTCCCTGCCATGAGCCGGCCGATTGAGAAGCCTATCGCCAGGGCGGCAAGGAAGCCGATGATTACCGGGGCGGCAATGGCCCAGAACCGCCAGTTCGCGTCGGTCAGTCCCCAGATGAACAGACCGGCGAGAACAAGCGACGCGAGGCTGATCAACGTGCCGCCAATTCGGAACTTCGTCATTCTGTCTTCATACCTCCTGAGGTTTGTCATGAAGCCGTCGCAGATGCGAAACCGAGACACCGCGCCCTAGTTACGAAGGTCTGGGGGCAGCAGGTTCGGGATAGCGTCCTTGATGGGGTAGACCTCGGAGCACTTCGCGCACTTCAGCGAGCCGGTGATTACCTCCTTCTCGTCCTCCTCCGTCACCTCGAGTTGAAGGGGGCCCTTGCAGACCGGGCAGGCGAGAATATCCATCAGGTCTCTCCTCACGTCGCAGCGCCTCCCTTCGGGAATCCTCGTGATTGTGGCCAATTGTAGGCTATGCAGGATGCGTTGTCAATCGATATGCGCACTCCGGTGAACGCGTGCATCGGTCTAGAGCCTGTTCCCCGAGCCACTTATGGTGCACTGCTGGCGAGTGGGCTTGGACTCGGGTGTGAACCGGTCAACGTAGAAGTCGACCTCTCGGCTATCCTGCATCACCAGGGTGAAAGGCC
The DNA here is from genome assembly GCA_964490995.1 of uncultured Dehalococcoidia bacterium. Taxonomy (GTDB): domain Bacteria; phylum Chloroflexota; class Dehalococcoidia; order SZUA-161; family SZUA-161; genus CAZBET01. The sequence goes on along the minus strand of CAZBET010000117.1, from coordinate 2,133 downwards.
CCGAGCGCGCTCCCGGACCGCCCGGAGGCGCTAGCTTCCCTTCAAGCACCGAGAGCACGCCGGTAACGGCCTTGTGGGCCAGGCGTGCCTGCTTCCCCGGTCTGAAGGGCCTGGCGAATATCTCCACGATCTCGACGCACAGGTCGTAGCTGACCTTGGCAACGACGTCGTTTTCCCTGCGCACATAACCTGTGCCCTTCGGGGTTTCGAGTACTTCGCGGCTCCCTTTGCTCAGAGTCATTCGCTGCGCTCCCCGGTATTGTGCTGCTGCTACGGGGATGCAGCCTGCAAGGTGACGGAGTAGTTGGGGGCTCCACCCCAGTTACCGATGGGCCAGATGATGACCCAGGCCTTCCCTATGATGTTCCCGTGCGGGACCGGCCCTCCATTGCGGGAGTCATAGCTGACGCCGCGGTTGTCCCCCATGACGAAATACTCTCCCGCGGGGACAGTCCAGGTGCCGCTCGGCCCGTTGAGACGGGATGACAGGTAGTTCTCCTCGAGTTGACGGCCATCGATGTACACCGTGCCATCCTTCCTGACCTCAACGGTCTCGCCGGGCAGGCCGATCACCCTCTTGATCCGGTCGTACTTCGGCTGGTCGGGTGCCTGGAAGACGATGACGTCGCCCCGGCGCGGGTCGCTCCCGAACCAGTAGGCGGCTCTGTTCACTATGACGTACTCGCCGGTGTGAAGGTTCGGCTCCATGCTCGAACCATCGATCCTGAAGTTCTGTATCAGGAAATGCAGGGCGAAGAAGGCAACGAGGGCCAGGAGGACTATCTGAAGTATCTCGACGACGGCGGATCTCATTTTCGAAGCTATGGCCGGCTCACCTGTGCGAACTGCGCCCGCAAGACATTGTGGATTCGCTGAGGCCCTTTTCGCGGCCACACCAGTATACAAAGTTGCAGCAGTGCCTGGTGCCTCCAAGGGAATTCGAATCCCTGTCTCTGCCTTGAAAGGGCAGTGTCCTAGGCCTCTAGACGATGGAGGCTTGGCTCAAAGCAGCCTTAGGAAGTATAGCAGAAACCACTACCTTTGGCTACGGATAGACCGCTATCGATTCGAGGCCGGTCGTCTCGGGGAAGCCCAGCATCAGGTTCATGTTCTGAACCGCCTGCCCGGCTCCGCCCTTCACCAGGTTGTCGATGCAGCTAATCACTATGAGGCGGCCCGTCCTGACGTCCACGAACGGATAGATGAGACACATGTTGCTGCCCCAGGTCTGCTTCGTCTGCGGTGGCGCTGCCACCACCCTGACGAAAGGCTCCCCCCGGTAGAAGTCCTGATAGAGCCTTCTGACCTCCTCCCTCCCCTTCTCGCCGGCGGGGAGCTTGCCACCCTTCAATCTGGCATAGCAGGAACTAAGTATGCCGCGGGTCATCGGTATCAGGTGCGGCAGGAAAGTGACAGACAACGCACCGCCGCCAGCGAGCCGCTGCAACTCCTGGGCTATCTCGGGGAGGTGGCGGTGCCCGTTGAGAGCATAGGCTGAGACGTTCTCGTTGACCTCTGCGTAATGCGTGGCGAGGCTCAGCCCCCTCCCCGCGCCGGAGATGCCGGACTTGCTGTCTACGATTATGTCGGGCTCAATTAGCCCCTCTTTCACCGCCGGGGCCAGCGCCAGGATGGCGCCTGTCGGGTAGCAGCCGGGGTTGGCGACGAGCCGCGCTGAAGGTATGCGGTCTCGATTGAGCTCGACCAGGCCGTACACAGCCTCCTTCAGATACCGCGGCGCCGGGTGAGCATGCTCATACCAGCGCTGGTACTCGGCGGCGTCGGTCAGCCTGAAGTCGGCGCTGACGTCAACCACCTTGATGCCCCGCTCCAGGACGGCCACCACAGCGGCCGCGCTCTCCGCGTGAGGAAGCGCCGAGAAGGCGAAGTCCACCTCATCGAGGTCGGGTTTCACCGTCAAGCCTGCATCCCTCATGTGGGGAAAGACCTCGCCCAGTGGCTTCCCGGCGGCGCTTCGCCCGGTGACAGCGGCCAGCGTCACCTTCGGGTGCTGGTGCACCAGACGAGCCAGCTCCACACCGATGTATCCGGTGACGTTGATGATGCCCACTCTTATCTTTGACATCGAAGACACCGGATACATCGGTGTGGAGCTGGCTCGACACCGATGTA
>CAZBET010000116.1:0-5361 GCA_964490995.1 uncultured Dehalococcoidia bacterium | reverse complement strand
CTACACCCCAAACCACTCAGCTTCAGCGAGGAATTCTGACTGTAAAACTCAAGTCCGACCTACCCGGCGTTTCGAGAGGTCCTCCTCTAAGTGAAGAACAGTCCGAGGAACTGCTCCAGTATCCTGGCGGTGATTCCGGTGATGCTATGCCCCCGGAAGCGGTAGTGCCCCCAGGGCTGCAGTTCGCCCCTCGAATCGGCAGTCTGTGAGCTGTAGCACGCAGGGTCCCGAAGCGCCGACACCGGCGCCTCGATGAGTTCCTCGACTTCCCGTCGATTCACCTTGAACTCGCAGGGATACGGAATGGCGCCGACGAAAGGCGTGATCACGAAGTAGCTGGTCAGAGTCGCCTGGTCATCCAGAGCGCCGAGTATCTCGACGTCCTGAGCTCGAACCCCGATCTCCTCGAAAGCCTCCCTGAGCACGGTGAACTTGAGGTCACCGTCCGCGTCATCATAGCCGCCACCGGGAAAGCATATCTGTCCTTTGTGGTGCTCCAAGTCCTGGGTCCGTTTAGTCAGTACCACGTAGTGCTCCCCCACGTTCTCGTAGACTGGCACCAGCACCGCCGCAGGCCTGAAGCCCCTCCTCCTGATAACGTGCCTCTCTCTCGAGGCAAGCGTGTCCCTGACCTTCTGTCGCCAGGCGGTCTCTCCGACCAGCTCGGTTCCCGGATTGCCGCTCCGCGTCAGCCGGAGCCTGTGCCAAAGCGCCTCGACCTTCTCCTTCAGCGCCTCACGATCCGAGTCGTTCTCAATCACTACGTCGGCATGCTTGGCCCTCTCCGCAAGAGGCATCTGAGAAGCAATCCGGGCCTTTGCCTGCTCTCTGGTATAGCCCTTCTGGCTGCGAAGGCGCTCGACTACTGCGGCTTCGGGGGCCACGACAACCCAGACCTGATCCGCCAAGTCCATCCAGTTGGCCTCGATGAGCAAAGCGGCCTCCAGGACAACTACCTCGAACCCCTGGCATCGCAGCGCCTCGATTCCCTGTTCCACTATCCGGCGCATCAGCGGGTGCATTATGCTGTTCAGCCGCTCCAGGGCTTTGTTGTCCTTGAACACGATCTCAGCGAGCTTGCCACGGTCGACCTCCTCGTCCTGTCCCAGGATACCGCGCCCGAAGGCAGAGACGACCTCCCTCCAGGCATCCGTGTGGGGACGAAATGCCTCATGGCCCACCTTGTCAGCGTCGATCACCACAGCACCCGACTCGGAGAGCATCTGGGACACGGTGCTCTTCCCGCTGCCAATTCCCCCTGTAAGGCCAACGACAATCATCCTCTACTCCACGGAGCCTGGCCAGGCTTCATCTGTCATCAAGAAGCCCAAGCCTATTGGCTTGGGCTTCCCGGTCGTCGTCCTCCCTCCACACATCCTGCAACCCTGGAAGGGTCCCTACCTCTTGGGAAACAGAGCTGCGAAGTCTCCGTCGAACTCCTTCAAGAAGCTGTGCATATCCAGAACGTCATCCGCTCCGACCTTCTCGCGCCCGGCAAACAGGCTGTGCTCCGCCTCGGTCAGGTCGCTAACGGGCTCGGCGACGATCGTGCCCTCCCGCACAACGGCTGCAACCAGCCCCTGAGTCCCACATGAGGCACAGGTGACACTCAGGAACCACAAATCATCCTCGTGGTCAAGTACCTTGATGTCTGACTTACCGTACCGCTTGCCACACACGCTGCACTCAACCTTGGAGAAAAGCCGCTTCAGAAAGGCCTCGTTCACCGCCCATCACCTCCATCTGAAGGCCGAGCAGAGCCCGAATCTACGATCCCTTATCGCGCTTCTCGAAGTCCGACAGGTCGAGGCTCTCTATGAAATCGCGGAACGCTGACATCCTCTCCAACTCCTCAGGCGGGATCTCACGCGCAGGAGCCGGCTTCCCCGTCTGCGGGTCTATGATGATCCCGGCCTTATCGAGCACGGATTCTTCAGCAAAAATGGGTACCTTCACCCTCACCGCCAGCGCGATGGCATCGCTGGGGCGAGAATCGATCTCCACTTGCTTGCCGTCGACCGAGAGAATGATCTTGGCAAAGAAAGTGTCATTACGCAGGTCGTTAACAATAATGGAATTGACCGTCGCACCGAGGGCACTGATGACAGAACCCAGAAGGTCGTGCGTCAGCGGGCGCGGCACTGCAACATCCTGAAGCTTCACTGCAATGGCGTCGGCTTCGGCCGGCCCGATCCAGATGGGGAGATAGCGTTCGGCCAGTTTCTCCTTGAGGATCACCACCCGCTGATAGTTCAACATGCTTACGCGGATGCTCTCGATGGTCATCTCAAGCATGTGCTTCACCTGCAAACCCAATTCTACCCCATGCCCCCCTCACTGTCAACGAAGATGCAGCTTCGGGTATTCGGGCCATGCTGCCTTGGCGAGACTGCCGGGGCGCTGTTCCAGCGCGCTGACTGAATCACGCGGGCCGGTGAGCCTGAGGTCCCTCCCCAGCCTGTGCAGGGTAAAGGCACAGCCCTCTCAAGCAGCACCCTTCGCAGAGAGGGGCCTTCTTGCACGCCTCCTTGCCGTGGCGGACAAGGAGGGCGTGGTACTCGTTGAACATCTTCTCGTCGGCAGGAAGGTTCTCCATGAACAGCGCCTGGAAGGCAGCATATTCGTTTCGCGGCGGACTCAGCCCGAGCCGCGACAGTATGCGACGGGTGTAAGCATCGATAATGAATACCGGCTTCCGTGCAGCATAGAGGATTATCGAATCTGCTGTCTCCGGGCCGATGCCGTGAATGCTGAGAAGTTCCTTACGGAGTTGGGGGATGTCGAGGGAGAACAATTCTCCCAGAGAGTCCCGGTGAGCCTCACCCAGACGCTCGACGAATGCCTTGAGCTTCGTCGCCTTGGCGTTGTAGTAACCCGACGGGTAGACGAGCCTACCCAGCTCCTTGACGCTGAGTCTGCGCAGGGAGGCAGAATCCAATACTCCAGCCCGCCTCAGGTTACGAATGGCCTTCTCCACGTTCACCCAGGCGGCGGACTGGGTGAGGATGGCGCCGACGATGACTTCGAACGGCGTTTCGGCTGGCCACCAGTGCTGAGGCCCGTACCGAGCGAAGAGCAGACGGTAAGCCTCGTCGAGTTGTTCCCCAAGCGACGGGGCCCCCCGCCCGGCAACATCGAATTCCCGGTATTCCAGACCGCACATGCGCGTATCGGGCCTGGTGGCTCACTCCGGGCTGGACTGGCGCAGCTTGCGTATCCAGTCGGGCACCCCGGCGTCGGCGGCTGCCTCGTCGGGGAGATAGGGCTTGATATCAACCACCGGCGTCCCATCGAGTGCGTCGAGGCCCATGACCTTTATCACGTTGGCTCTCCGCTCCAGCAGCTTCACCACCGTCATGCCCAGCGGGTTGGGCCTGACCGGGCTGCGTGTGGCGAATACGCCCACGAGAGGCAAATCAGGCCTCATCTGCGGATGTATCTTGTTCGGTACGTCACGGCCCGTCGGAGAGCGGTGCATCCAGAACAGCACGACAACGTGAGAGAAACCGTCCAGCCCGTCGAGCGCCTCCGCATAGGCAGGCTCGACGACTATCTCAGACACTGTGTGCGCCCAGTCCCGCCGCCCGGTTTCCGTGACGTCGTTCCTCACCGTCGCGATGGGCCTCAGCGCCATCTGCGCCCTGGTTTCCTTCGGGCTATCCAACGCATCCCTCCGGCACGTGAAGAAGCCAGACGCGGTATCCCGCAATGTTCGAGTGCAACCCGCTTGCGTCCGCCGGACACATTATATCATGCGAGGCATTCCAGGCAGGCCGCAGCACTGTCGCGAGCTGTGACGGGTGGCAAGGCACGACTTGCCAGCAACAGCAGTGTGGAGAGAAGCGGGGGTATCCAGGCTAGCCGCCGGGCTCTTCATCCATGCCCCAGCTCTGCATCATCTTCTTGATGCGCTCGGCAAGCTTGGGGTTTGCCCTGAGCCGCTGGATGAAGACCGGGCAGCCTTCGAGAAGGAAGTTCTGCGTCGCGGCTGCGAGTTCGGCGAAGTACCTTGACATGGTGCCGTCGTCGGCGGCAAAGGACGCGGCTGGCAACTGCCTTCTGATGTCGTCCACGCTGAACCTCATCGGCATCACACAGGACCTGTACCAGGGGCACTCTTTGCACTGGACGACGGCGGCGGCTTCATCAAGTACGTCACTCATATTCAAACGCCTGCAAACCTGGTCGGCCACAGTGTACAATAGACAGAACCTTCTGTCCAGTTTTCGGCCTCCACGCGTGAGCACCTGACGTTCAGCTAGGGTGCCGGCGGTTTGAATCCGGTGGGGATTGGATGTAGCGGCACCCTTAGCGGGGGCCAGGGACTCCGCCTTTTGAATCTGAACCGCCCCCTTGATCACGATTTCGACACCCTGATTCGTTGCGGTGAAAGCTCTCGCCCAGGGCCAGCCACCAGTCCAGACGACGGCGGTGCAGCATCGCTGACAGGTTGTGGAGTTGTGGCCGCCGGTCCGCCACGAGGCAAATCAAGATCGGGTCTGGGGGACAGCAATAGCCAATTGGCGGCAAATCTTCTTGGCTAGGAAAGCTTCTATCTCTCGATGACGAGGGACGGTAGCCAGACGCCCGTTCTCGGGATTGAGGAAGACCGAATGCTTGGCGCCCTCTCGGTGGAGCACACATCCCTCTCGCGTCAGGTAATCGATGAGGTCACGGCGTTTCAAGAGCCTACACCTGCACCCGGATCTTTCTCTTCAGAATCCTCTCGGCTACTCCCGCATCCCGCAGCTCCTGCTGGCTTCCCAGTATGAGCTGCACTGATTCCTTCAGGTTCTCTTTGACCTCTTTGATGGTCCTTCCTTGGCTGAAAGCCCCGGGAACCGCATCGACCCATCCTATGTACCATTTGGCACGCTTCTCAATGGTAGCCTCGAACGTCCGCTCCATAGCACGGCCTCCTGTCTGAGAGCATTATATGCCAGCCCGGATTGTCAAGTCTACTCTTCGGCCTCAAGACAGAAGCAGGCTGGCGGCCAAGCTCGGACTGGCTAATGACGAACGCGCACGGGCAGCCTGGAGCCTAAGACATCACGTGTGTCGTACCGCCGCGATTTCGCTTCTTAGCCCATCCCTGCTCCCATCTCCGCCGTTCCCGTTCCGACTCACACCGCCAAGCCTCACCCTCCCCAGATTCATCCTATCCCTGGGAGAAGACTTCCTGCGCTGTAGCCTCGCCTGGGCCGATGCCAGCGTGACATGTCTCTTCACCATCTCCAGGCTCGTGTGGTCGAGGATCTGCTGGAGCGAGAAAACATCGCCGCCGTCTGTCAGGTGGTTGGTGGCGAAGTTGTGGCGGCAGAGGTGAGCGTGGCTGCGCTTCACTCCTGACTTCCCGGCGAG
>CAZBET010000115.1:0-5552 GCA_964490995.1 uncultured Dehalococcoidia bacterium | reverse complement strand
GCGGTTCCTTCCGGCGGTCCCCATCCACAGAGGGTCTTGCACAAAGACGCCGCTTGTGCTATCTTATCGCCACCCTCGGTTTTGCGAGCACCTCCCCCGAAAACGGGGTACCCGAAGCTAGAGGGCTCGGGAAGCCTAGCTTCAGCGACCGAGGTGCTCGCGAAACAGCTTCAAAAGCCGAAGCGAGGGTAGCGAGGCCTCTAATCCTCGGAAGGGGATTGCGACTTGTAGCCACCGATCCCCTTGCCGAGGACCTTGAAGAAGTAGCGAGGCCTCTAATCCTCGGAAGGGGATTGCGACCTACCTAGTGGCAACCAACCATTTCTACCAGTCCACAGTAGCGAGGCCTCTAATCCTCGGAAGGGGATTGCGACGAGTTCCCGTTGCCGACGAAGTAGACGCCCAAGACCTCGTAGCGAGGCCTCTAATCCTCGGAAGGGGATTGCGACTGGGAGCGCGGAGATATACGACCGCGAACAAGGCGGCCGCAAGTAGCGAGGCCTCTAATCCTCGGAAGGGGATTGCGACCTAACTTCTTCTGGTTTCAAACGAGCTTCGAGTTTGGCGTAGCGAGGCCTCTAATCCTCGGAAGGGGATTGCGACCTTTTATTTCTCCTGGCATGATTCCTCCTTGCCCAAAGTAGCGAGGCCTCTAATCCTCGGAAGGGGATTGCGACTCCTGCAGACCCTCTTGCCTCCTGGTCTCTACCATGAAACCAGTAGCGAGGCCTCTAATCCTCGTAAGGGGATTGCGACACAACCATCGCCGCTTCATTGGCCATTCCTGATGCCCCCGGTAGCGAGGCCTCTAATCCTCGAAAGGGGATTGCGACTAGAAAGAACCTCTATCCCTGCCGCCAGCACGCTGAACGTTGCAGGGCCTCTAATCATCGGAAGGGGATTGCGACATATCAAAGAGTTCAAAGACTCGCTCTTGGACTTTTTGGTAGCGAGGCCTCTAATCCTCGGAAGGGGATTGCGACTTAGCATTCCAGGCGAGAGCAAGTCCTCCAGCCGCTTCCACAAGCGTAGTGAGGCCTCTAATCCTCGGAAGGGGATTGCGACTTGAACGTCTCAGCCGTCTCATGCTCCAGGTAAAAGAGTAGCGAGGCCTCTAATCCTCGGAAGGGGATTGCGACTAGGTAGGGGTGCCGCCGTTTGCCCAGTATGTTGAACTAGTTGCAGAGGCTCTAAGCCTCGAAAGGGGATGAACGCAGCTTAGTTGGTTCGCGAACGGGCCCCGGCCCCCAAGAGAGCCCCGGTAGCCTGGCCACCATTAGCCACCCCAAGCCCTGCACAGGGGCTTGACATGATGTCCTCTGTGTGGTAGATTTCTCGTGCACTACCATGCGCAGGAGACAGTCGGCGACAGCAGATGGCGATGTTGGCCGTTTACCTTTAATGCGACGGCCAGCTCGGCTGGTGCCTGCGGGCGAACGCGGTCAATGAGCGGGCGCCGGCTGGCTCGACTTGCGGTTCGAGTCGCAGCGGGCTGGTGGCGCACACCTCTTGGTCCGGGCTTCCGAGCGGACCCGGACAGCGACGCTCGCTGCGCTGGCTTCAGGGAATTGATGTATCCATGATGCTGCACCTTCGTACACTGACACCCCTCTGGTTCGGTGGGCTTGACCCGGGCCGCCTCGACCGTCTTCACGAAACCGGCCTCGCTGGCTCGATACGCTGGTGGTACGAGGTGATACTGAGGGGCCTGGGAGCAGAGGCGTGCGACCCGTTGAGGACTGGTGAAGGCCGGTGCGGCTTCAAACGGCAGGCATACGATGGGTCCGAAGCCCCGACAACGCGCGGTCGCCTTCGCGACGCGGGCCTCTGTGACGCGTGTCAACTGTTCGGCGCTCAAGATTATGGAGGCCGGCTGCGCGTAGCGCTGACTGGAGGGGACGCGTTGTGCAAAGGCGTCAACATCCCCCTGCCCAGCGGGAGAGTGCGCAGCGGCGGCCGACCGGGCGGCTGGTATGTCTCCGGCGATAGCATGGTGAGCGGCGACGGCGAGAAAACCGTGAGACTCCAGGTAGTGCCGCTTGCTTCCAGGAGCGACCTGGATTTGCTGAAGTTGCCCCTGGTGCTAGCGGGCCGCCACGCCGCGATGGGTGCTAAGACTGCGAGTGGCTACGGTGTAGTGCGCATTGAGGAGTCCATCGAAGGTGCCGCGTCAGGGCAGTTGGCGGTGGCCGAGAGCAGTCTGAATATGCTTCCCCACGGCGCCGCTCAGCCCAACGGCTTGGCCGACCTCCGAGAGCACTTCTTCGCGAAGTTCCAGTTCCTGGAACCGCCCGAGAGTCCTGGCTGGTGGCAGAGCATTCCGGGCATAGCTCAGGCGTGGGCGGGGCAGTTCAACTCGCCCGACGGGACCCAAACATATCTTGTCTACAGACAAGGAGACGAGGAGCGAAACGAGAGACTGTGCCAGAGAGCAAGAATTGCGATGGGCACAGTGGTGCGCGCAGGGATCGTGCCGATGGCACCCGCGGTGCGCAACTGGCTGCGGTTCAAGTGGCTGCCCTGCACGCCGTACTTGGCTCTTGAGAAACGCCTATTCGGACGCCCGGGCACCGCAACGAGCGAAGCGGTTGCGTCCAAGATTGCGGTATCCTATGCCTACAGCCTCGGAGAGGGTCTATGGGAGTTCCGCGTGTGGGGGTGGATCCCGCTTCCCCTCTTCGATGGAGTCAAAGAGAGGAAGCAGTTCCTTGACTGCCTGAGGATCAGTCTGAGCGACCCCGCAGGTTGGAAAGAAACCATGCCCGGCATCACGGCCCCACCCTCGCTAACGGAATGGCACGAAATGGAGAATGTAAGTGACGACGGCACGCCCTACCTGAGGGAGTTGCTGGGTCTCCAACAAGTGAAGACGCTATGAGCTACGACCTGTTCTTTGAGTTCAGGGCCATTGACCCTGCCTCGTTCGAGAGCCTTCTCAAGCGGCTCGGCAGTGTGCCTGACGTTCAGTCCAGAGTGAAGCTCCTCGCATCGGCGCTTCCGCTGCCTGATGACGTCAGGAACAAGGCGAAAGACAACCACAAGTGCCTGGTGTCAGGTATGGGAAACGGAGGGCCGGACTACGTCTGCAAACTGATCGATGCGCAGACCAGGCAACTTAAAGGGCTCGGCATGTGGGCCCCGGAGCCAACCGACCTGTCGGCGCTGCCGTTGCCCCCATATTCGCTCTTCCTCCAGTTCCCTTTCACCCTTGCCAGGCCCTATCTTTCCAGAGATGATGAAGTCTTCCACATCTGCGACAATCCGGTTCGGAAGGACAAGGTGTTCAAGCTGCCCATGGTCTCCGCCTCCACCTGGAAGGGAAACCTCCGCCAGGCCGCTGTCCGGGCGCTGGTGAAGGAATGGGAGGCCACGAAAGACGTAGCCGCTCTCGCTGACCGACGCTTCCATCTCACCCTGCTCTTCGGCGACGAGAAGGGGGAGGAGGTGGACGAGAAGAAGGCCATGGCCAGGTATCTGGACGAGCTGTCGTCTGAAGCGGCTAGCGAGTACCGGAAGGAGGTGCGTGAGCGTTTCCCGGCCGAAGACGGTGAGCAACTTGCCCACCACGGCGGCCAGTTGCGGTTCTTCCCCACCTTCTTTGACTCGATAGGCATGGAGGTCATCAACCCTCACAATAGGAGAACGAAGGCTGGCACCAAGCCCATTCCATTCGAGAGTGTGCCCATAGGAGCACACGGCGTGTTCAGTTTGCTCTATGTGCCGCTGGTCTACCTGGGCACGGCCGAGCAGGAGATGAAGCGCAACGTCTCCCAGGACCTGGATATTCTCTGCGAAGCTGTCGAAGGGATGATGCTGACCTACGGCTTCTCAGCTAAGAAGAAGGCGGGCTTCGGGCTGGTCAAGCCCGAGCTTGGTGTCACCGGCTACCCAGAGAGCGTCTTAAGGGTAAAGGGCCTGAAGCTGGAAGGGCGGAAGCTCGGCAACTTCGGCGAACTGAAAGCCAGATTCCAGGAGGCGAAGCTGGCACTCGCGGTCAAGCAGGGGAAGAATGGACAAGGATAGTCTTCGGCAAGCTCTAAGGGACGCAAGAGAGTTCATCCTCTGGGCGGAGCTTGCCGGCATACTGCACGATATCGGCAAACTGAGCAATGCCTTCTATGAATATCGTCGAACATGGCGGACCAAGGACAACGGCTGGGATATCGACCCGCATGACCATCAGTTTCTGGAGAACTACGACTCTGCTATCACGGAGCCGGAGTTCGGCGAACTGAAGGTCTGCCTCGAGAAGCCTTTGTCGGCCCTGCACCCGGCAGTCGTTAGGTCTCTTTTCCCCGACTCAGGGAGCTGTTCCATTGCGTCGCTGGTCAACAACCATATCCACCCGCTGGATTCCATGGGCCGGCTTCTCAGCGCGGCAGACGGCAAGGATGCCGCGCTGGACAGGAACAACCCTCTGTTCACCGCTGACCAGACGGGCGGGACCGTCTTCGACACCGACGTCTTTGGCAGCGAGTACGGTCGCCCGTTCGACGCCACCAAGGCCGATGGCAGAAGGGAGGAGCTGTACGAAGAGCTCGTGTCCCTATTGCCTGAGTACTTGCGCAGCTACCAGCTAGCGACGCGGCAGCAGATATTGGACGCAATCATGGGCCCGTTCGACAAGGCCTTCTCAGACACCACCAGGCCGGATAACGACACCTCGCTGTGGGAGCACTGCTATGCTGTGGGCACGCTGTTCAAGGCCTTAGTGGCGCACAAGGTGATCTACGGTAAGGCCCTGGATGTGTTCCAAGAGGTTCGCTTCGCCATCCTCGGTGTCGGCTGGGACGGCCTGGCTTTCCTCTCCCAGGGCGAGAAGATAGGGGACATCGCGGGCAGGCAGCCTATTCTGGCCGAGGTCAAGGCGTACGCCAGGCACTTGATGGAGTTTGAATATGCCCTCGGGAACAGCATCTATGATGACGACGATGGCATCTGCTTCCTCGTGCCATCCATCTCAGGCGAAGCCGAAGACGCCCGGCGTTCAGACAAGAAGGCAGCCTATGTCGAACTTCTTCGAGACACCGAGTCACTGATCGAGAGCTTCGCAATCCGGACTACACAGGGCGACCTCCAGCCGCGATTCTACAAAGTTGAGAACACCAAGTTCGTGACGCAGATCACAAGGTGCATCGAGGAACTCAAAGGCAGGACTGCGCTACCCCTTTGGGGCATGCCTGAAAGCACTATAGAGACGTTGAAGCAGGCATGGGCCGGACAGAGCGGCAGGGAGGTCTGCCCCATCTGCCTGCGCCGTCCTGTGGGCGATGAGAAGGCGGGGCAACGCAAGATATGCAGGACCTGCTATTACCGGCGGGCGAGATTCTATCGAAGGGACGCCAGGAAGGGTGATACCGAAGAAAATCGGATAGCAGACTTCGAGAAGAAGGAGCTGACTGAGGGCACGCCCTTCATCCAGGAGATCGTCCGCGCCAACAAGGCGGGGCGGGCTCGAAGGGCTGCGCTCATTGTGGCCAAGTTCGACCTGAGCCAGTGGCTCAACGGCCGCATGGTGAGGAGCCTGTTCATCACCGAGGCAAGGGGACTGG
>CAZBET010000114.1:0-5552 GCA_964490995.1 uncultured Dehalococcoidia bacterium | reverse complement strand
CGAGCGCGTTACGTCAAGGCTCAAGGATGTCTTTCAGACCAAGAGCGACGTTTTCATCCTTACGGGCTCGGGCACCGGCGCCATGGAGGCCGCTGTCGTCAATACGCTGTCTCCGGGGGACAAGGTGCTGTCCCTCTCCAACGGCGTCTTCGGCGATAGATTCGCCACCATCGCCGAGCGTTTTGGAGCCTCTGTGACCAGGTTGCGCTTCGAGTGGGGCCAGGCGGTGGAGCCTGACGCCGCGAAGAAAGCCCTCAGAGCTGACCCGAACATCAAGGCCGTGCTGTTCACTCATAACGAGACCTCCACCGGGGTAACCAACGACCTGAAGGCCGTTGCTTCTGCGGTGAGGGAGTATGACAAGGTGCTGCTGGTTGACGCCATAAGCAGCCTCGGCTGCATCGCCCTGGAAGTGGACAACTGGGGCTGCGACGTGGTGGTCACGGGCTCGCAGAAAGGCTGGATGGTGCCGCCCGGGCTGGCCTTCGCCAGCGTGAGCAAGCGTGCCTGGCAGGCACACGCGGAGGCCAGGATGCCGCGCTACTACTGGGACTTTTCGGCGGCCAGGGACTACTTGCAGAAGAACCAGACGCCGTGGACCCCGGCTGTCTCGATCTTCTACGCTCTCGATGTCGCGCTGGACACGATGGTGAAGGAGGGGCTGCCCGGCATCTTCGCGCGACACGCCCGTCTGGGTCAGAGAACAAGGGCGGGGGTGAAGACGCTGGGATTGTCGCTGTTCGCCAACGAGAAATGCGCCTCCGACACGGTGACTGCCGTCAAATCCCCCGATGGCGTCGATTCCAAGAAGCTCGTCCAGACTCTGAGGGAAGAGTACGGAATAGTCCTTGCCGGAGGGCAGGGCAACCTGACGGGGAAGATATTCCGCATCGGTCACCTCGGCTTCGTGAATGAGACTGATATCGATCACGTGATGGAACAGTTGCGCCTGGCCCTCCCCAAGCTGGGCTACAAACTACCCGGCGCGGCCCGCTAGTGGGATTCGTCACATGCAGTGGAGAATCCTCGTTGCAGACCCCATAGCGGAGGAGGGGATCGCCGTTCTGCGTTCCGAAGCAGCGGTCGATGTCAGGACGGGGCTCAAGCCCACGGAGCTCTCGGGGATCATCGGCGATTACGACGCACTCGTCGTCCGCAGTGAGACTAGAGTCACCGGCGACATCATAGATTCCGGCAAGAAGCTTCAGGCGATCGGCCGCGCCGGCGTCGGCGTGGAGAACATCGACCTCGACGCGGCCACCCGGCGCGGAATCGTGGTGGTCAATGCCCCCGCTGGAAACATAATCTCCACCGCTGAACACACCATGGCTTTGCTGCTTGCGCTTGCCCGCCACGTGCCTCAGGCCTGCGCCAGGTTGAAGTCTGGAGAGTGGCGGCGCAAGGAGTTCATGGGCACCGAGTTGCGCAACAAGACGCTGGGCATCATCGGGCTGGGCCGCGTGGGCTCTGAGGTCGCCAGGATGGCCAAGGGGCTGGACATGAAGATGGTCGCCTATGACCCCTTCGTTTCCAAGGAATACGCCAGTCATCTGGGGGTGGAACTGGTCTCGCGGGAAGAACTGCTGCGCCGTTCGGACTTCATCACGGTTCATGTGCCCCTCACATCCGGCACCAAGGGCCTCATAGGCAGCGCTGAGCTGGCTACGGTCAAGCCGACGGTGCGGTTCATCAATGCCGCGCGAGGCGGAATCATAGACGAGCAGGCGCTTTTCACCGCGATTGAAGACGGGCGCGTGGCAGGCGCCGCTATAGATGTCTTCACCGAGGAGCCGGCAAAGGACAATATCCTGCTCAAGAGCGACAAGGTCATCGCCACGCCTCACCTGGGCGCTTCCACCGCCGAGGCTCAGACGAATGTGGCTGTGGATGTCGCGGAGCAGGTGCTGGCTGTGCTCAAGGGGCGTCCCGCCCGCTATGCCGTGAATGTTCCGTTGATGTCCCCCGAGAGCGCGTCGGTGCTCACTCCTTTCCTGCCAATGGCGGCGGACGTGGGTAGACTGTGTGCCCAACTGGCTGAAGGCAACATGAGCAGCATCAGCATTAAGCACGAGGGCGGCATCAGCGAATACGACACCGCGGTGCTCAGGGCGGCGGTGCTGGGAGGGCTGCTCGAGTCGGTCACTGAGGAGCGGGTCAACCTGGTTAACGCCAGCGTTATCGCCCAGAGCCGGGGGCTGAAGGTCATCGAGCAGAAGACGACGCAGTGCGAGAACTACGCCAACCTGATTTGTGTGGATGTTCATACGGATGCGGGCACGACCACGGTGGCCGGCACGCTGATGAGGGGGCAGACGCACATCGTCCAGGTCAACAACTACTGGATCGACATCGTGCCCACCGGCGGCTATTGGCTGTTCAGCGACCACCGCGACCGCCCCGGCCTCATCGGGGCTGTGGGCATGGTGACCGGAAACGCCGATGTCAACATAAGCTCGATGCAGGTGGGACGTCTGGAGCCACGGGGCAGGGCGCTGATGGTGCTCGCTCTGGATAAGATGGTGGAAGAGAAGGTGCGCCGGCAGCTCCTGGCGATCCCCGACATCTACAGCGTCAAAGTGGTCAAGCTATAGAGGCCTGGCCATGAGCAGCCTCTTCAGAAGCACGAACCTTGCGACCAAGTTCCAGATCCTTGTGGAAGTCGCGGCCAACCAGCCGGATGTTCAGCAGAGGGACATTGCCGCGAGGCTGGAACTCAGCCCTCAGGCTGCGTCGGACTACTTCAGGGAATTGGTGAGAGACGGCTGGCTGGTGTCGAAGGGGCGCTCCAAGTACAAGGTCACCCCCGAGGGGGTCGAATGGCTGATCAAGGGACTTATGGAGTGGCAGAGTTACTCCAACGGCGTCCGCAGGGCGATAACCAGCATGTCGGTATCGGCGGCCATAGCCGGATGCGACATTACCGAAGGGCAGAAGGTGGGCCTGGTGATGCGGGATGGCGTGCTTCTCGCCACTGCCCATGCTGACGCTGAGGCTATTGGCGTGGCTGTCTCCAGCGCCAAAAGGGGCGAGGACGTGGGAGTGACCAACATAGACGGGATCGTGTCCCTCGAGGTGGGCAAGGTGACTATCCTGAGGATGCCCGGAATCGAGAGAGGCGGATCGAAGCGAACGGACCTCGAGAAGGTGAAGGAGGCTGCAGGGGGAAGGCGATTCGTGGGCGCAGTGGGAATAGAGGCTTTGGCTGCGCTCAGGAAGGCGGGGCTTGAGCCCACCTGCTTCTATGGAGTGGCTGCGGCCGCTGCCGAGGCGGCGCGGAGTGGTCTCTCGTCGGTGGTGGTGTGCACCGACGACGGCAGCTCGGGCCTGCTCAAGGTGCTGGAGGAAAAGGGCGTGGACTACGAGATTGTGGACGTGCGCGCGACAGGTAGGCGCATACGCCATCGTTATCGGTAGATAGACTTGCGCAGTCGGGCAGGGGGCACGGCATGCCGTGCCCCTGCCCGTTTCTGTCCCAGAACTCGGGACTGTGGGTAGCTTGGAGCATCTGCTCCAAGCTGGGTCGGAGCGGATGCTCCGACCTACCCGATGTCTTGGGGCGGCCTGCGCGCTGCGCCCGTGCGCATAATTGCCAGCGTTTCCCTCGGTAGGGGCGACCGGCCGGTCGCCCCTGCTTTGTTGGACGTATAAACGCAGGGGCGCAAGGCCCTGGGGTCTGGGACCCGACAGTAGGGGCACGGCATGCCGTGCCCCTACCCCGCCTGCGCGGACGCTATTGACCAGTCCACAAGGTCGTAGTATAATCCGCAACTGTGGAGTTTCGCCTCCGGTATTGGGGGGCGAGGGCGTCAGCTAGCGATGGCCGTTTTGAGACGCCTGCTCCTGGCCCCGGGACGTGATTCGACCGCGCGATGAATTGGGGGGACAAATGAGAAAGCTCGTATTGGTGCTGACTGCACTGGCGATGCTCGGACTTGTTGCCGCCGGCATCGGCTGTGCCGAAAAGGTGGGGACTGCCCCGACGCCGGCGCCCACCGCAACGGTGGTGGCGACGCCAACCGTTACCCTGACACCTACAGCTACTCCCACCCCCAGCCCGGTGGTGACCAGCGCCCCGATTCCTACTCCTGCGGCAACTCCCAGTCCAACTCATGCCCCTTCTCCAACCCCCACTCTTGCTCCGACGCCTGAAGCGACGCCTACACCAACGCCCACACCGACACCGTACTCGGGAGTGGGGGGAGACGGTTATGTGCCAACGCCTACACCGACGCCAACTGGTACTCCTGTGGTGACTGCGAGTCCCACGCCGACCGCTGTGCCCACGGCTGCGCCAACGCCTACACCGACGCCAATCACCGGCGTCGATGACTGGGACAGGCCCTTCGAGTTCAGCAGCCCGCCGGAGAGAATCGTTTCCCATGTCCCCAGCATTACCGAGACGCTCTTCGCCCTCGGTTTGAATGAACGGATAGTTGGCGTCAGCGACCACTGTGACTACCCCGAGGAGGCCAACTCCAAACCCAAGATCGGAGGCTACTTCGCCCCGAACATCGAGGCAATCGTTGCGCTTGAGCCGGACGTCGTCTTCACGGATGGCCACGTTGCCAGCATTGCCCAGCTCGACAACTTCGGCATCCCATTTGTCGTATTGGATCCCGGGGACATCGACTGGGTTCTGCGGGACATTGCACTACTGGGGAGGATCACAGGCACCGAGCAAACGGCGACGAAGATCACTGATGACATGAGGAGCCAAATCGATGCGGTTGTTAGTACAGTCGGAAACGCCACAAGGCCAAGGGTGTTCTATGTAATCGACGCCACCGATCCCACCAAACCCTGGACGGCAGGGCCAGGCTCCTTCGTGAACGACCTCATCGGACGGGCCGGTGGCGAGAATATCGCCGCGCAAGCGCAGGGCCCCTGGATACAGTTCAGCGTGGAGGAGCTGGTCAATTCGGACCCGGAGGTCATCCTGGTGGATTCCATGCACGGCACAGCAGTGATATCGCCTGAGGCGATAAAGCAGCTTCCAGGCTGGCAGGATACCACGGCCGCCAGAGAGGACCGCATCTACACAATCGACGGCGACCTGGTCAATCGTACAGGCCCGCGCATCGTGCAGGGGTTGGAGGAGATGGCGAAGGCTATCCACCCCGGGCTGTTCAACAACTAGATGGGGGCTGAGACAACGTCATGTGAGGGCGATTGTGCCGCAGGCCCTCTTCCTGCGATGGGAGAGGGAAGGGTGAGAAGGAATCAGGGGACGTCCGCGCAGGGTGATACCATCTCGGACTCTGAGGAGCGGCCGTTTTGAAGCATCTACGGGGCGTCAAGCAGGAACTGGAGCGCGTCATAGAGGGAATCAAGCCGCTCGATGAGGGTGCGATGGCTGCGGCCCGCGCCCGTCAAGACACGCTTACCAAGCCCCTGGGCAGCCTGGGGAGGCTCGAGGAGCTGTCCGTCAGGCTGGCGGGAATCAAGGGCGAGCCGGTGCCCCGGATCGCCCGGAAGGCGATAGTCACCATGGTCTCGGACCACGGCGTGACGGCGGAGGGGGTCAGCGCTTACCCGCAGGCGGTTACGGCTCA
>CAZBET010000113.1:0-5609 GCA_964490995.1 uncultured Dehalococcoidia bacterium | reverse complement strand
TCTGAAATAGTCGCCATCTGCTTCGGCTCTGGTCTGCAAAGATGCCAGGTCGGAGCCGGCTTGCGGTTCGGTATAGGCCAGGCAGAACACGACCTCTCCGCTCAGAATCATGGGCAGGAACTGTTTCTTGTGCTCCTCACTTCCCACATTTATGAGAGTGGGCCCCACCATATTCTGCGCCAGGATGTGAGCGGCCGCAGGCGCCCTGCCGTACAGCATCTCTTCGCCGAAGACGAGCTGGTCCATATGGGGGCGGCCCAGTCCGCCATACTCCTTGGGCCATCCTATGCCAATCCAGCCTTTCTTGCCGAGCTTACGGCTGAAGGCTGGGTTAAACATCTCGTGTGTTTTCCCGCCCCGCCAGTCTGGCCCCAGTTCCTTGCGAAGGAAATCTCGAACCTCTTGTCTGAAGGCTTCCTGTTGGGCAGTAAACTGGAAATCCATGGCATCTTCCTTTCGTCACAGGTTTAGGTGCATTTCAGAGGCCCATCTGCTGAGCCACCAACTCTCTCTGGAAGTCGGTGTCGCCGAATGCGAGTTCCCCTGCCTTGGCTCTTCGATAGTACAACCCGATGTCATGGTCCCTGGTGAGGCCGATGGCGCCGTGGCACTGGATCGCCCTTTCGGTGACGAAATTGTACGCCTGATTGATCCATGCCTTCGTTGCGGCGACGTCTCCGGGTGTGGCGAGGTTTTCCCCGAGCTTCCACGCGGTCTTGTACAGGAGGTTTCTGCTGGTGGCGACGTTGGTCCACATATTGGCGCAGTAATGCTGAATGACCTGGAAGCTGCCGATCGGCCTGTTGTACTGCACTCTCTGCTTGACATAATCCAACGTCATGTCAAGGGATGCTTCAGCGCCACCGACCATCTCCGCGCACTTGGCTATGGCAGCGTGCTCAAGAGTCTTGGCGACAATGGGCCAGCCCTTGTCGAGGTCGCCGAGCATATTGTCTCGTGGCACCCGGACGTCCTTGAAAACGACCTCGCAAAGCTTGTCCGCGCCGATTGTGGGCATTACCTCGCATTTGATGCCTGGGGTCTTGGCGTCCACGATGAAGAGGGAAATGCCCTTCTCCGGGGCGGTCCCCTGTTTGGTCCTGGTGACGCAGACCAGGTGGTCGGCTATGTGGGCGTTTTCGACGAAGAGCTTCGTACCGTTGATGACGAAGTCATGGTCTCGCGCTGCCGCCTTCGTTTCCACTCCAGCCGCGTCGTATCGGGCGCTGGGCTCGGTCAAGGCCATCGTGAGGATCATCTTGCCGCTGGCTATCCTGGGCAGATACTGCTCCTTCTGCTTCTCGGTGCCGGCAGAAAGGATTGTCATGCTGCCCAGCACCACTGTGCTGAAAAATGGTCCGGGCAGGATGTTACGGCCCATCTCCTGCAGCAAAATAACCAACTCCATGAATCCCATGCCCATCCCGTTGTACTTCTCCGGGAGTACGAGACCCATCCAGCCGAGCTCAGCCATCTTGCGCCACAGCTCCGGCGAGTATCCCTTCTCGTCCTCCTCAAGCTGGCGAACCAGTGTCTTCGGGCATTCCTTGGTCAGGAAATCCCGCGCCGATGTTCTGAGCATTTCCTGTTCTTCGGTTAGATCCAGGTCCATAGCGAACTCCTTCCTTGGCCCTTAGCTGAGCCAGGCACGGCGGCCGTCCCAATCGTAGTCTTCTCTCTCAACAAGCGTGGCTGTTCCCTGCCCGTAACCGCCGCATATGGCGGCGCAGCCATATCTGGCTTTGCGACGATTCATCTCATAAGCCAGGGTGCCCAGCATCCTCATGCCACTTGCCCCTATGGCGTGGCCGATGCAGCAGGCATCCCCGTTGACGTTCATCTTCTCGGGGTCAATGCCCATTTCTTTGCACTGAACGATAGGTGCCACTGCGAAGGCTGCGTTCGACTCCCAGAGGTCTATGTCTTTGGGGGTCAGGCCTGCTCTTTGTACAGCCTTCTTGGACGCTAAGGTGGCACTATATCCCATGATCCTGGGGTCCACAGCCTCCCAGGCTAGAGACCGCACAGTGACCATGGGCACTAGCCCCAGCTCCCTGGCTTTCTCCTTGGTCATGAAAACGCCGGCGCAGGCGCCATCGGCTTCCTTGGAGGAATTGGCCGCATCGACTGTGCCGCCCAGCTTGTAGATGGGTGGGAGAGTGCGTATCTTCTCCATCTTTGAGTCAGCTCTTACACTCTCGTCATAGTCGACGATCTTCGTTGTCCCGTCGGGGAATACGCCTTCCATGGGTATTATTTCGTGCTTGAACTTGCCCTCTCTGTAGGCTGCGGCAGCACGCATGTTGCTCTTCCATGCCCATACGTCTTGCTCTTCTTTGGAGATACTCCACCTTTCAGCCATGTTCTCAGCGGTATTGCCCATGCCTATCATGGTATTTGCATCAACCACTTCCCACAGCTTGGGGTTAGGGTTACCGCGCATGGCCGCACCGCTCGCTATGGCCTCCTTTATGAACGTATCCATATCCGTAGTGGCGGTGAACAGGGGGATGGGGAAGTGAGAACAGCTCTCGTAGCCTCCGCTGACAACTATTTCTTCTGAACCCAACTGAATAGCCATGATGCCGAACTGAGCGCCCGCCATGCTCGACGTGCACGCGCGGTCCACGCTCAAAGCGCGGGTCTCGTAGCGGCAGGTCAGCAGGGCGACCGTTCTGGCCGGGTTCTGCTGCTCGCCCGTTAGATTTGGCGAGCCCATCGTGACCTCGTCAATCATGTCCGGGGTCAGTCCGGTTCGCTTCAGCAGCTCCTTGACGACCGCAATTGCGAGGTCGTCCCCGCGCATGTGTGCAAAGAAGCCGGGATTCTTCTGGCTTGCCCTCCCGAATGGGCTCCGTGCAAAATCCACCATTACGACTTCTCTGACTCCGGTTCGAGTCTTTGCCGTCTTTGCTCTTGGCATCTCGCTTTCCTCCTTCAAATCGTGCTGCTACCAGCTTCTGGGCAGGCCCAACCCCATAGTAGAGACAAGGTTCCTCATGATCTCCGAAGTACCCCCGCCCATGTTCAGGCCCATGCATTGCTGATAGTAGTTCTGGTACTTGCCGCGCATGTATGCCCATCTGGATTCCTTTACCTGTCCGTAAGGCCCCATAATCTCGCACCCGGCATAGCTGAGCCGCTGCGTCAATTCTGTTACCATGAACTTCGCCCCGGCTGCGAGCGGGGCGGCCGCGATGAGGCCGCCCTTGATCTGGTTCCAAACCACTGAGTGCGAATAGGCGAGCCCTGCGTCAATCTCCACCGCCAACTGAGCGAGCTTGTGGCGCACGAGGGGGTTTTCGGACAGGGGGCGCCCTCCTGATCTTGTCACCTTGCAGAACTTCACCAATTCCTCGAGGTCTCGCCTGGCGTTGGAGAACAGGTCGATCATGGACCGCTCGAAATTCGACGTCATCTGCGAGGCCAGCCAGCCCTCGTTCTCCTCGCCCACCCTGTTGCGCACGGGCACACGTACGTCATCCAGGAAGACCTCATTGAACATGTGGCCCCCCGCCATGCTGCGGAGGGGCTTGACCGTGACACCCGGCGTCTTCATGTCCACAAGAAAGAAGGAAATGCCCCGGCTTCTCTTTTGCTCGGGATTGGTTCTGGCGAGCAGGAAGCCCCAATCGGCGCGGTGCGCGCCGGTGGTCCATATCTTCTGTCCGTTGACTATGTAGTCGTCTCCCTGCCTTACGGCGCGGGTTGTGAGACTGGCAAGGTCGGAGCCGGCGTTTGGCTCACTCCACAACTGACACCAGTCCCGTTCTGCACGGGCCATGGCAGGCAAGTGTTCGCTCTTCTGCTCCTCGTTGGCGCTGACCAGCAGTGTGGGGGCCAGCATGCCGACGCCGATGGGGTCAATGCCCATTGCCCTATAGTATCCTCTGACCTCATTGAAGATGAACTGCTCCATGAGAGGAGCATCGCGCCCTCCGTATTCCTTGGGCCAAGCCATGGCTATCCAGCCTTTGGCCGCGAGTTTCTTGCCCAGTTGCTTGTGGAACTCCCAGCAGGCGTCAATCTCGAACAGGGCTTCGAAGGATGCATCCATTGCTGGTGGGACGCCCTTCATCTCTTCACGGAAGAAATCGTCGAATTCCTTCCTTAGTGCCTCCTGTTCCGGCGTGTATCGGAAGTCCAAGGCTTGTCTCCTTTCTGGTCAGGAATCGCCGTTGAGCCCGTGCCGTCTAAGCCGGGCGACGCTGGAATCTACGAGTGATTGCCACCGACAGCGCTGGCAAGCCGCGCTTGGATGGCAATGGCCTCGTCCATAATCCTTTCGATCAATTCCTTCACGGTTGGCACATCGTGGATGAGTCCGACAACCTGGCCGCAAGCCAGGAGCGCTCCTTCCACCTCCCCTGACTCGAACGCCTTCAGGCTCCTCTGGCCTGCAACCAGGGGGAATATCTCCTCTTGGCTGGCCCCCTTGTCTTCGAGTTCCCGAACCCTCGTCATGAGTTGAGTTTGGAGAACTCTCATCGGGTCGCTTAGCGTTCGCAGTACGAACGTGGTCTCCGTGGACTGGGCATTGACGAGACGTTCCTTGAAATTGGGGTGAATCAGACACTCCTTGGTTGCCAGGAACCTCGTGCCCATGACAACGCCCTCGGCTCCGAGGGCAAGGGCGGCGACGAATCCGCGCGCATCAGCTATCCCGCCGCCGGCGGCCACGGGTATCCCCACGGCGTCAACTACCTGAGGGATGAGCACCATACTGCCGATGCCTTCCCGGCTGGGGTGCCCTCCGCACTCGAATCCCACCATCTCCACGATGTCCGCACCGACGCGCTCCGCTGTTCTGGCGTCCCTCAAGCGGGCACACTTGTGCATTATCTTTGCGCCGCCGCTCTTCATGCGGCCGACGAGGTGCTCGGGACTGCGGCCCGAGGTTTCGAGGACTCTTACCCCCTCTTCGATAGCGACGTCGACGTATTCCTCGTTCGGGACGGGGCTCACCATGGGGAACAGGTTGATGTTCACCCCGAACGGCTTGTCTGTCAGGCCCTTCGTTTTTCTGATCTCCTGCCTGAGCGCGGCGCTTGTCCGGGACATGATGGAAGAGAGACAGGCAAACGCCCCGGCGTTGACCGCGGCGGCTACGAACTCAGGGGTCGACTGGTAGCCCATGGTGCCCATGATCAGCGGATACTCTGAGCCCAGAATGTCCGTTACCCTTGTCTTGATTCTGGCAGCCACCCGAGACCCTATTCGCTCGTGCTCCACGTGCTCAGCACTCCTGGAAGCGCCATCAGTCCAGTCTATCTGCCCTTGAATACCGGCTCTCGCTTTTCGAGAAAGGCTGCCGCGGCTTCCTTGAAGTCCTCGGTCTTCAGCATGCGGTCTTGATACGCGATCTCGAGCTCTATCTGCTCGATGATGTCCTTCGCCACCAGCGACTTGTTCAGGGACTCCTTGTTGGCTGCCACCGCGAGCGGCGGGTTCTTGGCTATCCTGGCCGCCATTTCCGTGGCCGCTGCCATCAATTGGTCGTGGGGGACGACCTTGTTAACCGCGCCTATCCGCAGGGCCTCCGCCGCGTCTATCGTGTCACCTGTAGTCATCAACTCCATGGCCTTCGGATACCCTACGATGCGGGGCAA
>CAZBET010000112.1:0-5644 GCA_964490995.1 uncultured Dehalococcoidia bacterium | reverse complement strand
GCCTTCCTCCTCAGAACGTCCGTGAAGGCCTCGATGCGCGTCTTCACGTGTTGATTGAGGGTGAAGTCGTTGTTGCCCTCCAGGGTCAGCACAGGAAGCTTGATCGCGTTGCGGAAGATGATGTCGCCTATCCCGCGGTGGCAGAAAGCCTGCACGTAGTGGATGACCCCGTCCACACGCCGCTGGCGCAATTGCGCCACGATATCGGCGACACGACCCAGTATGGAGTAGGGATAGGTGTAGTTGCTGTACTGCTCGGCAAGTGAGGAGCCCGGGTTGGGCATCGCGAACTGGCGCTGAATCTCATTGAACACAACCCTCGCCTCGTTGCGCTCCACGTAGCGATAGAAGTCCTCGGCAAACACCGGCGGCACGCCGATGTAAGCGAGGCGAAGGAAGTCATCGGGGTAGGGCTTCCTGTTTCTCGCCCTGGCTATCAGCTCCCGCAGGCGTCGTTCGTATTCCCCACCGTCTCCGCCAAAGTCCGACGACGTCACCAGCGCCATGTGGTTCTCCAGGCCGCTCACCACGCCGCTACTCCACGTGAGCTCATCGAGTTCGAGAGCGAGGCGACGCGCTCCCTGAAGCTCAGCCCTCACCCCCTCAGCTTTGGCCACGGTTGTGCCCAGCCTTTGCGCCAGTTCCTCCAGCGCCCTCTGCATCAGGCCGACGTCGGGCCGGTCGGGATAGGCGAAGGGCAGGACGTCCAGCCCTTTGAGCCTGAGCACCTCCATAAGCATGATGGTATTGGAGCAATCGCCGGTGGTGACGCAGAGGACGTTCCTGACGCCGTACTCCATGCAGGCGCCGTAGATACCCTTGATCCAGGTGCAGCAATTCTGAGGGAACCCGGCCCTCTCCGCCACGTTCACCAGCCGGTCCCGCTCGGTGCAGCCAATGAACAGGTTATTGAGGTCTACAGGCGTGTAGCCGCCCGCCATCAGGACCTCGATGGGGACTGTAGTGGTGATGCCAACCTTGCGCAAGCCCACCTTGCCTGGACCCATCTAAGCTTGCTCCCAATCTCGCTGGTCTATCCCCGCCTGCCGCAGGATCTCGCGTTGAAGAGCTACCGAGATGTCACGCCTGTGCTCACCCGGAATGTGTATTTTCAAGCTACCCTTCTTCATGAAGGCGTGCCGGCCGCCACTGATAGGCCCTTCGAATCCAAGGGAACGGAACTTGCGGACAAGCTCCCTCCTCTGGATGGCCTTCACGATCTGGCGCCTTTCTTCACAAGGCTCACTTTCCCGAGGGGAGGCACTTCGTCATTGTCGCGCAGTTTCAAGATGAGCCACTCCTCAAGCACCTGCTGTAGCACTTCGCGGCATCGTTCCAGAGCGCCTTCATTCGCCCAGACGCCAGGGAGTCCTGGGATTTCACCAAAATATGTGCCGTCTTCAAGGATCTTGTACGTCGCGCGCGCCATCGCCTCGGCAATGTAGTCTGTGATCATGGTATTTGCCTCCCCAGGTACTGGAACGCTTCCCTTCCCGCGTACTTGGCTCTGCTGCCCAGTTCCTCCTCTATCCTGAGGAGTCTATTGTACTTGGCGACGCGCTCGGAGCGGCAGGGCGCCCCGGACTTGATCTGCCCGGCGCTCATGCCCACTGCGAGGTCGCTGATGGTAGTATCCTCGGTCTCGCCGGAGCGATGGCTCACAACAGAAGTCCATCCCGCCTTCCTCGCCATCTCCATGACGGCGAGCGTCTCAGTCAGGGTGCCGATCTGATTGAGTTTAATCAGCACCGAGTTCGACGCCCGCTCGGCAATCCAGCGGCCCACCCGCTCCTTGTTCGTGGTGTAGAGATCGTCTCCAACAAGCTGCACTCTGCTCCCCAGCCGTTGCGCCAGCAGCTTCCACCCATCCCAATCGTCCTCCGCCATCCCGTCCTCGATGCTGATGACAGGGTATGCAGAGGCAAGCTTGCTGTAGTACTCGACCAGTTCAGCGCTGGTGAAGGACACGCCCTCCCTGGCAAGAACGTATCTGCCGTCACGGTAGAACTCGCTGGATGCCGGGTCAAGCGCTATGAAACAGTCCTGGCCCGGTCGGTAGCCCGCAGCCTGGACGGCTTTAAGGATTACCTCTACTGCCTCCCTGTTCGTCGCCAGCCTCGGCGCAAAGCCCCCTTCGTCGCCAACAGACGTGTTCGCCCCCTTCGACTTCAGCACCTTCTTCGATGCATGATAGACCTCCGCGCCCACTTGCAGCGCATGTGCGAAGCTCTTCGCCCCTGCGGGCACCACCATGAACTCCTGGAAGTCAACGGAGTCATCCGCGTGCTTGCCGCCGTTGAGGATATTCATCAAAGGCACCGGCAGCAGGCGAGCTCCAGCGCCACCGAGGTAGCGATACAGCGGCATCGCCTGGGAGTTGGCAGCCGCGTGCGCCACGGCAAGGGAAACACCGAGAATAGCGTTGGCCCCCAGCTTCGCCTTGTTCGGCGTCCCGTCCAGCTCGATCATCCGCCCATCGACTGCCGCCTGGTCAACAGCGGACATGCCCGCAATCGCAGGCGCGATTGTATCTTTGATATTCGCTATGGCCTTCAGAACCCCCATGCCGCCGAATCTGGACGGGTCGCCATCCCGCAGTTCCACGGCCTCGTGTGTGCCGGTGCTTGCGCCCGAGGGCACGGCGGCACGGCCAATGGCACCGTCGGCCAGTTCCACCTCGACCTCGACCGTGGGATTGCCTCTGGAGTCCAGTATCTGGCGCGCCATTACGTGTTTAATGATCTTCATCCAGTCAGTCTCCCTTAGCTTCAATCGCAGCCAAAGCCTTGTCTACGGCGTCGCTGGCGTCCACGGCAACCACCATCGACTCGTCCAACCGCCCATTCCGGGACAGCGACCACGTATTCAGCCCGATGACAGGAATGTCGTCGCGCAGGGCGAAGGCTATCTCGGACAGCGTACCGTATTCGCCGCCGATGGCAATGACGGCCTGAGCTGAGTTCACCACCATCACGTTGCGGGCCTCACCGATGGTCGTGACGATGGGTATGTCCACGTAGGGATTCGCATCCTGCCGCCGGGTCCCCGGAAGGATACCCACTGTTGTCCCGCCTCTCGAACGGGCACCTTTGCAGGCCGCAGCCATCACACCCGACAGACCGCCGCAGACCAGAGTCGCGCCCCGCCGGGCAAGCTCAGCCCCCACCTCCTCGGCCATCCTGGCCTCACGCTCCGAACACCGACTGCTGCCGATTACCGCGATGAAGATGGCTCTGCTCATGCGTTGGCCCCTAGCGCTCAGCCGTCAGCGTTCAGCTTTCGGATGAGCCCTGCGAGCATGCGTTTCAGTTCCGTCACCTGAGCATTGAGTGTGTCGTACGTCGTCGCGTCGAGGTAAGCCAGGTCGCGCGCAAGAAGTAGATGGTACTCGGTTTCGCTGGCGCTCCTGAGGGCTATCTCCAAAAACCGGGCAAACTCGCGGTCTCCGTTGCAACCGCATCCCTCTGCAATGTTGGCCGGCACGGACGAGGCAGCCCTGCGAAGTTGACTGACTAGTCCGTAGGTTTCCTCGCGGGGGAACAGCAAGGTCGCCCCGTACACAGCCAAGACCGTTTGATGACCTTTCTGCCAAACCCTGAGGCACCTGAAATCCTTCATTGCCCAAAGACTCGCTACTCGGCCACGGGCGTTCACCCAGTCGCTGACTGCTGAAAGCTGAATGCTGACCGCTGAATGCTGACGGCTGACTGCCGGCGAATCTACTTTGCGCGCGGGTGGGCGCTATCGTACACCTGGCGCATTCGCTCCGTCGTCAGGTGCGTGTAGATCTGAGTCGTGGAGATGTTCGCGTGTCCCAGCAGTTCCTGAAGCTCCCTGAGGTTCATTTTGCCGCTGTGCAGCAGATGCGTGGCTACACTGTGGCGCAGGACGTGCGGGGTTATATCAGCCTCGATGCCGGCTTTCTCGGCATAGCCTTTCAGAATGAGCCAGAAACCCTGCCTGGTGAGCCTCTGCCCTCGCCGATTGAGGAATAGGGCTGTCTCCTGCGTAGCCCCCAAAAGCCTCGGACGGGCGTCCTCCTGGTAACCTGCGACAGCTTTGACCGCCTTATTGTGGATGGGGATGATGCGTTCCTTGGAGCCTTTGCCGAAGCAGCGCACGAATCCGGCCCGCAGGTTCACGTCGTGCACGTTGAGCGAGACCAGCTCGGTGACCCTCATGCCAGTGGCATACATCAACTCCAGCATCGCCTTGTCCCGCTTACCCTCCGCAGTGGGGACCTTCCCTGCCTGGTCCAGGAGTCTCCCAACGTCTTCAACGGAAATGGCCCGCGGCAACGCCTTCCCCACCTTGGGCCCGGCAAGCCCCTCCGCCGGGCTCTTCTCCAGTCTGCCTTCGGCAACCAGGAAGTTGAAGAAGGACTTGACTGCGGCTATCTTGCGCGCCATCGTCGCTGGAGCGTAGCTCCGCTCCCGGAGGTTGACCGAGTAGTTCAGGAGCGCAGTGCGATCGAGGGCCCCCCAAGGAGGCTGAGGGCCGTCTTTCTTGTCACCCTGCTCACGCACAAACGCTGCAAACTGAGTGAGGTCGTTTCGGTAGGCCTCGATTGTGTTATTGGAGAAGCCCTTCTCCACGGACAGAGAAGAGAGAAAGCTCGAAATCGCCTCATCCATCGCATTCCTCCGCAGTCAGATAGGGCACTCCTCCGGCGTCTTCAAAGGAGACACGTGAGGACATACCTCGCAGCACAGCTCCCTGTAGATAAGCGCAAGTTCCTCACTGAGGAGCGCCCTCTTTCGCTCCACCGCCATTGCTCTGGCGCGCGTCAGGATTTCGCTGGCCAGGTCATTGGGAAGTGTGAGACCGAATTCTCTGGCGAACTTGAACTGGATTGCGCGTGTGCCACTGTGCTTGCCGATTACGATCTCGCGCTCCATTCCCAACTCTTCGGGAGAGAAGGCCTCGTACGTGCGGGGCTCTTTGAGCACGGCATCGGCGTGTATGCCCGACTCGTGAGCAAAGATGCCATCCCCGGTGATCGCCTTGCCGAGCGGCACCGGACGGCCCGAAACCCTTGCCACGTATCCGGAAAGGGCACGAAGCCGCCTCGTGTCTATGCCAAGGTCAATTCCCTCAATGTGTCTGAGAGCCATCACGACTTCGGCGAGGCAGGCATTGCCTGCCCTCTCGCCGAGGCCGTTCACGGTCGTGTCGACGTACTTGGCCCCCGCTCTGACCGCCGCCAAGGTGTTCGCCGTCGCCATGCCGAAGTCGTTGTGCGCATGAATCTCGATATCAGCGCCAGCCACCTCCACCAAACGATGGACCGCCTCGTAAGTTCTCGAAGGGTCCAGAACCCCGACCGTATCGCAGAAGCGAATTCGGTCAGCACCCGCCTCTTTGGCTTTCTGAGCAAAACGGCTCAGAAACTCGGGCTCGGCCCTTGACGCATCCCCCGCATTGACCGATACGTAGAGGTCATGACTCTTGGCGTACTTCGTTGCCTTGTCAATAGTCTGCAGCACCCATGCCCGGCTCCGCCCCAGAACGTGCGTCACATGTATGTCGGACACGGGGATGCTCAAAGCTACGGCCTTGAGGCCGCATCTCAGCGAGGCGTCGATGTCCGAGATGACCGGCCGGTTCCATGCAATGATTCTGGCGCTCAGACCGAGGGCCGCAA
>CAZBET010000111.1:0-5721 GCA_964490995.1 uncultured Dehalococcoidia bacterium | reverse complement strand
TGTCCTTCTGGCCCTCGGTGAAGGTCGCCTCGGGAGTCAGCAGGAACACCGAGCCACACCAGACCCCCTCCGCTCCCAGCGCCAGGGCAGCGGCCAGGCCCCTGCCGTCGGCTATGCCGCCGGCGGCAGCCACTGGAATGGGTTTCACGGCGTCCACGATCTGCGGGACCACGGACAGGGTGCCGACGTTGCCGGTGTGCCCGCCTGCATCGTATCCCTGGGCAACTATGACATCGCACTTGTCCTCGACATGCTTCAGCGCCATCTTGACATTGGCGCCGATGCCGATGGTCCTTATCCCTCGCTTCTTGCACTCAGGCATTGCCCAGCCCAGCCTGCCTAGACCGGCAGCGATTACAGGAACGTTGTTATCCAGGCAGACCTGCAGCAACGCCCTGGTTCCCTCCATGGTCCACAGGGCACCGCCCCTTGTGCTATGGTAATCGTCGGGGATGTCGAATTTCTTCCTCAGCTCCTTACCATAGGCGTAGTAATCGTCGGGTATATATGTCATGAGCCCTTCTTTGCTGACCCCCTCCATGTCCTTCAAGCTATCGGGCAGCAACAGGTCGATGGCGAAGGGCTTCTTGGTGCCTTTCCTGATGTCCCTGATAGCCTTATCCAGAGTATCTGGCTCGTAAACGGCCGCACCCAGGGTGCCCAGCCCGCCAGCCTCTGACACAGCTATCACCAGCGGTGGGTCTGAGAAGCCGCCCATGCCGGCCTGGATTATGGGGTACTCGATGCCGAGGACATCGCAGATTCGAGTATGGAACTTCTGCCTCTTCTTTGGCATTCTTGTCTACTTTCCTTTCTTCCTTGATGGCAGCACGACCGTGGCAGTGCCCGGTGTGGTTACCTCTCCCTTGCCGTTCTCCACGCCGATTTCGAGGTCCACACAGTGGGCATCTTCCTCGACGTACTTCTTGGTGACCTTGCCCTTGCAGTGCCAGGTCTCTCCGTCCACGGGCTCATTCATGGTCTTCATGAGGCGCGGATAGTCCATGCCGCGGTACTGGCACCCAAACTTCTTGAGTGTGCCTTCATCCCCCATCCAGTTGGTGACGAACTGGATCAGCCAGGCGTGCTTGAGCAGGCCATGCACTATGGTCCCGCCTGTGCCCTGTGTCTTGGCGAAAGCATCCTCATAGTGGTGGGGATTGAAATCACCGCTGGCCCCGGCCCATTTCACCAGCATGAGTGAGGTCGCAATCTTGGGCAGAGGGGGCAATTCGGTGCCAACTTCGATGTCTTCCCAGCAGAGTTGTTTTGCCATTCTTCTCCTCCAAAAGCTTTGGGGCTATTTGCGGCCTATCAGGGTCTGATACGATTTGGCCACTACGTCGCCGTTCCCATTGAGATAGCTGACCTCGAACTGGCACATCATCATGGCGCCGCTCTTGCCTTCCTTCAAGGTCACATCTTTGACCTTGGGACTGGCTATTATGATGTCGCCCGCGCGGACTGGCAGGAAGAAATCGTATGCCATCCCGCCGTCCAGTATGCGCCAGTAGCCCGCGTTGATCATGGCTCCCATCAGACCGATTATCCCCTCCGATGACGGAACAGCCTGTATGGCCCAGCCGAAGAATCCGGGAGGCGCGATGATGCCGCCGTATCTCGATTCCTTGGCGTATTCTTCGTCAAAGTAGAGGGGGTTGTCGTTGCCTACCGCCTCGGCATACCTTTTTATGGCGCCTCTCTCGACCTCCCTGACGTGTGGCGGGTCCACCTTCCCTATGTACTGCTTCAACTCATCTAGCACCATTCAGTACCTCCTTTGGAACTTGGTTCTTGTTGCCAATCGACCTTCCGGCTCTGTGGGACGTTCGGGCTGGATCTGTGTGCCTTCATGGGGTTCCCGGTCAAGAAAGGGTCGCCGATTTGCTGCTTGTGGGCAAACAACGCGTATAATATAGCGCCACGTCGATGCTTTTGTCAAACCTTCCAGCTTCGGTTGAAGCTGACGCCCGTGAGAAAGAGGAACCGCACATCCCCTTGCAGGTTCCTCTCCTCCCTCCATGAACAGATGCCGTGTTACTTTGTTACTGGGGGAACTGTGGGCGCGGCAGAAGCCCTGCCTGCTCAACGAGCTCAGGCACTACCTCTTCCCACTCGATTGCCATGAGGTGGATGCCGGCGACGCCCTTGATCTCCTTGATCTGGTTGATGATGTCTATGCACTGCTTGATTCCTTCTTTGCCCACCTGGTCCTTCGGCACGCCCTTCAGCCGTGCGATGATCTCCTCGGGGATATCCATGCCGGGGACTTTGGTCTGCATGTAGCGGCCTGCGCCGATGGACTTTATCGGGGCCACGCCGGCGAGGACCTTTATCTTCTTGTCCAGACCAACGTTCCGCACCGCTTCCATCCACTTGGCGAACTTCGGCACGTTGTAGATGATCTGGGTCTGGATGAAGTCAGCGCCCGCGGCTATCTTCTTTGCCAGACGCGGCGTCCTGTATTCCAGGGGGTCGGCGAAGGGGTTCTCGGCGGCGCCGATAAGAAGCCGCGGCTCGACGGCCATCGCATCACCGCACTGGAACTTCTTCTCATCCCTCATGGTTTTCACTACCTGAATGAGCTGGATGGAATCGAGATCGTAGACACCCTTGGCCTTGGGGTGGTTGCCAAAGGACTGATGGTCGCCGGTGAGGCAAAGCATATTGTTGAGCCCCAGGGCGGCAATGCCAAGTATGTCCATTTGGAGGGCGATGCGATTACGGTCGCGACAGGTCATCTGAACAATGGGGTCTATCCCGATTTCCTTGGCGATGAGGCAGGCCGCCCAGCTCGACAGACGGACAACGGCAGTCTGACCATCGGTGACGTTGGCGGCATCGACGTATCCCTTCAGGATCTTCGCCTTCTTTCGGACCACCTCGCCGTCAGCGCTTGCTGGAGGGCCAATTTCACCCGTAACGGCCCACTTGCCGCTTTCGAAGACCTTTTCCAGGTTGCTTTTTGACTTCATGGCATTCCCTTTCTCTAGCGTTTCGTTGCCGCGCCAGCAGTAAGGCTTATGCTCCAGTCCTTCGGGGCCACGATCTTCTCCATCTTGTCGAGGCGCCCGAGCTTCGTCAGCCTGTCGATCACCAACTGCCAGGCACAGGGGACGTCCTGGGAGACCTCGCATTTCCCTTTGACCGAGCCCCCGCAGGGGCCGTTCATCAGGAACTTGGAGCATCGGGCCACGGGGCATATGCCACCAGTGAACTCGAGCACGCAATCGCCGCACTCCATGCAGCGCTCGCCCTCTCGCCACTCGGCGTGGCGCCCGCCCATTGACACGGTATTGCAGCCGGGGTGGACCATCTTGTCCACCACCGCCGACGTTGCCTGCACTCCGACGCCACAGCACAGAGCCAGCAGCGAATCAGCGGCAACCACCTTGTCTTCCTGAGCTTGCAGCGTCATTCTGACCAGGCTTTCCTGGCACATGAAGTCGATGAGCGCTGTACCGGTGACCGTCTTGCCTGCTTCCTTGAGCTTTTGCTGCATGTCGGCGGCTTCCTGCTCGCCTCCGGTGTGGCAGCCCTCGGCGCAACCTTTGCAGCCAAGAATGAAGACGCTTCTCTCCCCGTCCAGGTACCCCAGGATTTGCTCGAGCGGTTTCTGCTTGGTAGTCAGCATTTTCGCACCCTCGTTTCATTCATATGATTAGTCAGCGCCATCGGGCTGGCGAATCTCTCTTAGCACGGTCTCCAGGATCCTGGGCATCCGATTCTGCAGTCTGCGGGATAGCTCGAGACCCGGCTTCAGCTCGGCGGGCTCGACGCCGATGATAACGGTCTCCCTGGGTTTGCCGTCCACGAGAGCCATTAAGCTGAGGTTCTCCAGCAGACCCAGTTCGTGCACCGAAGCAACGACGCCACGGTCTGCCTCGATCTCGTCGGGGGTGAAGCGGTAGATGGTGCCGGGCTCGCAGCCGCCCCTGACGGCATCCACAATCACGAGTTTGTCTGCACCCTCGACCATGTAGCAGATGTCCGGACAGGTCCCGGCGTCGATGACCTCAACTGTGTCCTCGGTAGGGGGAAGCTCTGTTTGGAGGGCCCGCGCGGCGTGAACCCCGACGCCCTCGTCGCCGAGCAATTCGTTGCCGGCACCCAGAATCACAATCCTTCTCATATCTGCAGGAACTCTGCCTTGTCCCCTTGTCTACACTACTCTGAAATGGCTGAGAGTCATCCCTTTGGGCGTGATTGCGTGGACAGCGCAGGCAAGGCAGGGATCGAACGAGCGTATGATGCGCACGACCTCGAAGGGATTCTGTTCGTCCTTGACCTTAGTCCCGATCAGGGCCTGCTCCACCGGGCCGGGCTGTCCCTTGTCGTCGCGTGGAGACAGGTTCCACGTGCTTGGCACTACACACTGATACCTCGCGATCCTCTTGTTCTTGATCTCAATCCAGTGCCCCAGTGCTCCGCGAGCTCCATCGACCAGCCCCATGCCCATCGACTCTGCCGGAATCTCGTACGGTTTGTAGACGGGCTCTCCGGGCTTCAGTTGGAGAAGCCAAGCTGGCATTTCGTCGGCAATGACCTTCGTCCCGAGCGCCCTTGCCAGATGGCGGCCCAACACTGAGAACAGCACATCGGGCTTGGCCTTGAATTTGGCGAGGGATTGGTCGACAAGAGCCTTCACTTTGGGATCGCCGGCGAGGTAGGTAGCCGTTACGCGGGCAAGCGGCCCAACCTCATAGACCTTGCCGTTGTATCGCGGGGCCTTTATCCAGGAGTAAGCGCCGGTCTTGCCGGCGTTGGGCACGGTCTCTCCGTTCGTCGGCTTCCTTGCGGTGGTGGAGTCCTCATACCACGAATGCTTGACTTCCTCGGTGACGGCAGCCATGTCAAGACTTCCCAGCTTGAAATCAGGGCCAACCGTGCCCTGCTTGAACAGCCTCTTCCTCTTGGTCAGGTCGGCCTCCTTGCCGTCGAGGTCGTAGCTTCCGTAGGAGAGGAGATTGCGGCAGCCGGCGCCTATCTCGAAGTAGTCGCCGTAAGTCTTCGCCACCGCGAGTACATCCGGGACGTAAACGTCGTCGATGAAGGTTCGCAGTTCGTTGAGCCTCCACAGGAAGGAGGCGATCTTGTCTATTGTCGGAACCTCGGTGACGCCGCCGGCGACAATGGCCATATTGTGCGGCATCTTCCCGCCGAATATGGAGCACATCTCGTGGGCCTTGCGCCGCATCCTGAGGGCTTCGACGTAGTGGAGCACCAGCTCCTGATCGACGGCGGCGGGCAGGCGGTAGTCGCCTTCGTAGCGGGGAACGAAGGGACCGAGTTCACCGCGCTCAATGAAGTCCTTGACCGACTTCAGCGCGGCGTTGTTGCCGTCGTACTTGGCCACCTTGGTCACATCCACGTAGTCGAGGGCGGCCAGATGGTAGAAGTGCAGGATGTGGTCGGAGATGTGGGCTGCACCCAGGATCAGGTTGCGGATAATCCTGCCGTTGTCCGGTATGGCGCCGCCGATGCCGAAGGCACTGTCCTGGCAGAGAACGGAAGCCATGCAGTGGCTTGTGGGACAGACTCCGCAGATTCGCTGAGTTATGACATTGGCATCGCGCGGGTCTCTGCCCTTGAGGATGAGCTCAATTCCGCGGAAGAGGGTGCCGGAGCTTCTGGCGTCCTTCACCTTCCCATCGTCGACTGTGACTTCGACTTTCAGATGTCCTTCGATTCGGGTTACGGGATCGATTATGATCTTACCCA
>CAZBET010000110.1:0-5746 GCA_964490995.1 uncultured Dehalococcoidia bacterium | reverse complement strand
CCTTGCCGTCCGGCGCCGCAATAGCGATCACGCAGCGGAAGCGCGCGCCCCTCTTCTCCCAGGGGATGCCCCGGAGCTTCCCCAGAAGGTACTCGTTCCGTTCCCTGTCCGAAACGTTCTCGCCCGCGTAGCGGCGAGAGAGGGGCCCGGGTTCGCCACCCAGGGCGTCCACCTCCAGCCCCGAGTCGTCGGCCAGGGTCGTGAGCCCGCTCAGCCTGGCGCACGCGGTGGCCTTCTGCACCG
Source organism: uncultured Dehalococcoidia bacterium (assembly GCA_964490995.1). Classification (GTDB taxonomy): domain Bacteria; phylum Chloroflexota; class Dehalococcoidia; order SZUA-161; family SZUA-161; genus CAZBET01. Next base: position 5,503 of record CAZBET010000110.1, on the reverse strand, counting down.
CGTTCTCCGCCATGCTCGAGCCGGTCTCCTGGATGTCCGCCGCGACTCCCGCGTCGGCGAGGGTGATGAGCTTGAAGGGCAAGCCGCCGAGCAGCCCGGCGTATTCCTTCAGTTTCCCCCGGTTGTTGGTGGCGACCAGAAGCCCGGCTCGCTTACTCAATCTTGGTGAATCTTCCCCTTATCTTCTTCATCACGCTGGGCATCGTGGTGTACTCCATCTCATCGAGAGGGAGGCGGTGCGGCTCGAAGGGCCCGTGGCGGCGCATGTACTCGCCGATCCGGTTAGCCTGGCGGCGCGCCTCATCAAAGCTGGGGTCGTCGAACATATCCCGCGGCCCTACCAGCTTGCCACCCGATACCTGGAACCCGGCGGCGACTACCCTCGGCGGGCCATCGAACCGCGAAGGGTTGCTCTGGGGTATGGACACAGGCATCAGCGGCCCGTGATGTGAACCCCGCATCCACCCCTCCACCAGGTGGGGAAGGGCGAACGGCTCAAGCACTTCGCCTACGGCGGGGAAATCTCCCTGGCAACGAACGATGCAAACGGGGTCGTCCTTACCCACATACCTGCCGGCAATCAGCGACAGTTTCTGTGTTGAGGTGACAGCACCGATGGTGCCGTTCTCCCGGCTGTACACCGCCTTCACTATGAAACGAGAGGGAGCGCCTATGAAGACGAGCATGTCATAGATCTCGTCAGGCGCATTGAAGGTGACCTTCTTGGTCTCCTTGACATCGTGCACTTCAAAAGTGAAGCCCTTGTGCATATTGGGAGCGATAACCAGGCCGATAGTGGTGAATGGATCGGCGAACATCCTGTATAGGGGCATATTCCAGGCCCCCGCGGACGTCTTGTCGGCCATGAAGATGACTACCGGCTCCGATTTCCGTTCCTCGAACTCCATCTCCGCCACCCCTGGCCCCATCCCTTTCACGTTGCCGGAGAAGGCATCGGCAAGCAGGTCCTGCCCCGCGCCGTAGAGCCCCAGCTTCTTCGCAACCTCTGTGCCGGCGACGAAGGTGTCCCAGGCCAGCTTGTGGATGCGCTCGTTCTCTTCGCCCTGCCCGTGGGTCATGATGAGCTGGAGGTCATCGCCGCAGCGCGTAACGTGATAGTCGACCAGCAGCCCTGACTTCTTCGCCTTCGCCAGACACTCCCCGGCCTTGGCGAGGATGTCGGGATGGGAGCTGGAGTGCCCCACATACCCCCCGATGTCTGCCTTGATGACGCTTAAGGTGATCATTCTTCCCCCTAATCTACCTTTATTCCGGGCTTAGCCCCGTTTACAGACTTGATCGAGTTGGCGCGGACGCGCAAACTCGAGTGATTGATGTTTGAGCTCCACTTCAGTCGGGTCTCTGCCCCTCGCTGCTCCTCGCCTAGTAGTCTAGGCCCGCCCGCGCCTCGACCCCTTCATCATAGGGGTGCTTCACGCACACCATCTCCGTAACCAGGTCGGCCAGCTTGACCAGCCTCTTGTCCGCGTAGCGGCCCGTCAGGATAAGCTCGACTCCCTCCGGCTTGTCCTCGAGCAGTTTGACGACCTCGTCGACGCCGACCAGCCCCCAGGCGGAAGCTACGTTCACCTCATCCAGAACCAGCAGGTCATATTTCCCGCCAAGCATCGCCTCCCGCGCAGCCTCGAGCGCCTTCCTAGCCTCCCTCTTGTCCTCCTCCTGAACGTTTCGAGGATCAACGAAGGATAGCCTGCCGAAGGCGGCCACGGTGACGTTGGGAAGAGAAGCCAGGGTCTTCTGTTCGCCGTAGGGGTAGCTGCCCTTCATGAACTGCACGATGCAGACTCGGAAGCCGTGGCCGAGGGCGCGCAGCACGACGCCGAGCGCGGCTGAAGTCTTCCCTCTGCCGTCGCCGGTGAAGATTTCAACGAGGCCTTTCCTGGGTGGAGACGCCGTTGGCTTGGTTGTCATTGCACCATCGCCGGGATTCTCCCCGGAGCGCTTGCGCGCCCATACTTTATCAACGGCACCCCGAATTTGTCAAATTCCAGGGATGAAAAGGCCGTGCAAGTTGACACCAGCGAGGCAGACGATTAACATATTTCACTGGTTGAACCCTGGGTCGTTAGGCTGGTTGGCGGAGAAACAACCAGTTTTTTGACGCCACAGCAGTTCGCGAAAGCTTAGTTGTCAGTTCAGAAACGGAGGTATTCTATGGCACAAAGGGTCGGCATAGTGGCTGTGTCACAGACCAAGTTCGAGGAGAAGCCGGGGCTACATATCGGCGAGCTCATGTACCAGGCGAGCCGAGATGTCATGGGGCAAACCGGACTTGAGTTCAAGTCCGACGGCACCGGCATAGACGCCACCGTAGCGTCATCCTACGACCTCATGAGCGGCCCCGGCGGCGCTTACATGTTCCTCGGATATGTGGTCGGTGCCTGGCAGAGAGAGGATGAGAGGGTGATCGAAGACGGCTCCATGGCTGTGTACTATGGAGCCGCGCAAATCCTGTCGGGGCACTGCGATGTCGTCCTGGTAGTGGGTTACGGCAAGGAGACCCAGATTGACAAGAACCTCATAGAATGCGTCAGCCTGGACCAAATCTATCAGAGAAGGATCGGACTCGATTTCGTCTCAGCCGCCGGGCTTCAGGCGATGAGGTACACGACCAAGTACAGAATAACGCCTGAGCAGACCGCCAAGGTCGTGGTGAAGGCCCGTAAGAACGCAAGAAACAACCCATTCGCATACTGCTGCGATGCCCTCACAGTGCAGGATGTCCTCAGGTCGACTATGTTGTGCGACCCCATACGGGTTCAGGAGGCCAAGCCGGTGCCTGTGGACGGCGCCTGCGCCTTGATACTGGCCTCTGAGGAGAGAGCCAGGAAGATCACCAAGAAGCCGGTCTGGATTACCGGCATGGCGAACTGCTACGACCATCATGAACTGGGATACAGAGATTTGGCCGACTGCAATGCTCTGGTCACGGCTGCCCAGAAAGCCTACAAGATGGCCGGGATAACCAGTCCGCTCAAAGAGTTCGACGTAGCTGAGATCTCAGAGCACTATTCGTATCAAGAGCTCCTGTGGTGCGAGGGCCTGGGACTCTGCGGCAAGGGGGAAGGCGGCAAGCTCATAGACAGCGGCAAGACTGAGATGGGTGGAGAGCTCCCCGTGAACCCCTCCGGAGGCGTTCTCTCCGGGGTGCCGGCACCCGTCGCTGGAATGCGCAGCGTTGTTGAGTGCGCTCTGCAATTGCGAGGAGACGCCGGTGACAGGCAGGTCAAAGGAGCCAAGAAAGCCCTTGCTCACGGGGTCGACGGCCCTGCCGGACAGCTACACTGCGTCATTACCCTGGAGAAGTAGGAGGAGCATATGAAAGAGAGAATTGCCATCGTTGGAGTTGGCCAGACAGTCCACAAGAGCAAGAGGGCAGACGTCAACACGGCAGAGTTGTGCGCCGAGGCCGTCGAGTACGCCCTTGCCGATGCCCAGTTGACAATGAAGGATATCGACTGCGTGATAACGGGCTCCTTCGAGCCGGCTGACGGCTACAGCGGGCCTGACAAGTGGATTATCCCTGAACTCGGCTGCGTGGGGAAGTCGGGATTCGAGATGCAGAATGTGGGCACCACAGGGGGTGTCGCAGCCGCTACAGCCTTCAACCTCGCGGCAGCGGGTTTGTTCGACACCGTCCTCTGTGTCACGTGGCAGAAGATGGATGAGGCCGCCGGCGCCTTCGGCAAAGGCGGCGGCGGTGCCAACGAGTACTGGACCGGCCAGTTCCCCATGTCGCCCATCACTAACTTCGCACGCCGAACCTACGCCTACATGAACCGCTCCGGCTGCACCGAGGAGCACCTGGCCATGGTCAGGGTCAAGCAGGACCAGTGCGCCCAAAGGAACAAGAACGCCCAGCTCAAGATGGGGCTCACTGTCGAGAAGGTGATGAATGATGTCCTTCTGGCGTGGCCGATCAGACGCCTTCACATGTGCCCCACGACAGCCGGCTCGGGCGTCATCATCGTTTGCCCCGAGAAGAGGGCCAGGAAAGTCTCCAGGAAACCGGTATGGGTCGAGGACTGGTTCACCTGCCACCAGGGCGGCGCGCTCACCATGGCTGAGGACCCGTCGGCATCCACCCTGGCCTACGCCGCTCAGACAGTATACAAGAGACACGGTATAACCAATCCCAAGAAGGAAATCCAGGCCTGGGAGGTCTACGAGCCGGCCTCCACCGCCGAACTGAGGTGGATGGAGGAGGTCGGAATCTGCGAAGACTACACAGCCTGGAAGCTCTTCGAGCAGGGCAAGGTGGGGATCGAGAAGGAGATCCCCTTCAATCCCTCAGGCGGCGTCACTGCCACGAATCCCATTGGGGCAACGCCCGTAATCAGGATAATCGAGGCAGCGTTACAAATCCGTGGCGATGCCGAGGAGCACCAGGTCCCGGGCAATATCGAAAGGGCGCTGGCGACTGGTTACGGTGGGCAGGGAGAGAACGTGGTCTTCCTGCTCAGGAAGTCGCTATAGCCAGTTCCTACGGACAAATGCTAGGAGGTTACTATGGTACTGAAGAAAGACGAACCGCAGGACCCTTCGGTAGCGTTCCGCTATCCTCGCGTTATCACATACAAGCACTCCCTGGGCTACCAAAGCAAGTTCGCCCACGCGCTGAAGATGGGCAGGATCATTGCCACCAAGTGCCCTGTGGACGGGCGCTGCACCATTCCGCCGCGCATAGTCTGCCCCATGCACCATGTGAAACAGACCGAGTGGGTGGACCAGGGACAGCGGGGCAAGCTGATCTCGGCTTTCAAGATCAACTTCCCCATGTTCGACTCCAGGACAGGTGATCTGAAGAGCTGGGAGTATCCCATAGTTGCCATTCAGCTCGAGGGCGGCGCCAGGATGGATGGATGGTGCGCGGAAACCGACACCACCAAGCTCAAAGAAGGTATGCTCCTCGAGGCTGTCTGGAGGCCACCCGAGGAGAGGAAAGGGAGGGCCGACGACATCCTGTACTGGAAGCCGGTGTAGCAGTAATCAAGAGAGGTGATCACATGACTCATCATGTCAAGAAGGGCGTTGCAGACATACCCGATGACCCGATCGTAGTTGAGGTAGCGGCACACTCGAACTTCCTGGTGACCGTGGGCAATACAGGCCACAAGTTCCTATCTGAAATCAGGGACAACAAGACCATTATGGGAATCAAGTGTCCGAGCTGTAAGAAGGTCTACGTGCCGCCAAGGCTGCACTGCCCCGCCTGCTTCGTCAAGATGACCGAGTGGGTGAAACTCAGCGGCAAGGGCACCCTGGAGACCTACACGATAGTGCGCTATCAGGAGCCTCACATGCCCAGAGAGGCCCCCTTCGCCTATGGCGTCATCAAGATGGACGGGGCGGACACGGGCATGGTCCACATGGTGGGCCGCGTGGACCCCAAGAATATCAAGGTCGGGATGCGCCTCGAGCCCGTTTTCAAGGAGCAGCGCGAGGGCAGCATCCTGGACATCGACTACTTCAAGCCAAGCGC
>CAZBET010000109.1:0-5768 GCA_964490995.1 uncultured Dehalococcoidia bacterium | reverse complement strand
GCTGCGGCAATCGTGGCGGCGGGCACACCGGTGATCTGCGAGACCCGGTCCAGGGGGAATTCCTTGAGCGATTCCCGGAACTCGCCGAAGTTCTCGCAGCGCTCTTCGACAAAAGCTCTGTCCAGCAGGCCCTCGTCAACAATCACACGCGCCATGCCCATGAGCAGGGCCGTGTCCGTTCCCGGCCGGTGCCGGATCCAGAAGTGGGCCATACGGCACAGGTCGATCTCCCGGGGGTCGGCGACGATGAGCGTCGCGCCCTTATCTACAGCCTTCTTTATCTCGAGGGCGATCACCGGGTGGTCTTCGGTCGTATTCGTCCCGAGTAGCAGGATGCAGCGGGCATCTGCTATCTCCTCGATGGAGTTGGTCATGGCGCCGCTGCCGAAGCTTGTGGCTAGACCAGCCACGGTGGGCGCGTGTCAGAGGCGGGCACAGTGGTCGACGTTGTTCGTTCCCATCACCGCCCGCGTGAACTTCTGGAAGACGTAGTTGTCCTCGTTCGTACACTTGGCCGAGGCAACGGCAGCGAACTGGTCACCTCTATAGTTGCGCAGCTTGCTTATTATGAGGTCCAGAGCCTCCCCCCAGTTCGCCTCCACGAACTCGCCGTTCTTCCTGATGAGGGGCTCTTTGAGGCGGCTGGGATGTCCCACGAAGTCCAGCCCGAACTTACCCTTCACACAGGCCTGGCCCTTGTTTGCGGGGCCCCTGGGGTCCGGGACGACTCTGATAATCCGCTCGTCCTTGATTTCGAGCTGCAACTGACAGCCGACGCCGCAGTAGGGACAGATTGTGGCAACCGAGCGGTCCGGCGGCCCGATGCCGAGCGCGCTGCGCTCCATGAGTGCGGTCACCGGACATGCGTCCACACAGGCTCCACAAAAGCGGCACTCAGCTTCCTTGAGTGTCTTCTCGCCCGGAGGAGCGATGACATTGCACTGGAGACACCGCTGGGCTTCGGCTACGGCAACGTCCCAGTCCACATCCAGCTCGACTTCGTCAAAGCTCTTGACCCTTACCTCCGGCGCGATGTGGGAGAAGACAGCCGACTTCTCCGCCGGCAGCTCCCCATCGGTGAAATACCTGGCCTCCTCAGTGGGGACCAAGGACTCAGAGATGTCGCCACTGCCGCCAAGATAGCGGTCAATGGCCTGGGCGGCTTTTCTGCCTGCCGCAATGGCCTCAATGACGGTCGCCGGGCCGCTGACGCAGTCGCCGCCGCTGAAGACACCCTGCCGGCTGGTCTGCATCCGGGCGTCAACCTTGACTGTCGAGCCCTTGCCCTGCTCTATCTTGAAACCTTCGGGGATCCCCGTGCGCTGCCCTATGGCGGCTATGAGCGTATCGAACTCGGACCAGAACTCGCTCCCCTTGACGGGAACGGGACGTCGCCTGCCGCTGGCATCGGGCTCTCCCAGTTCCATGCGAATGCATTCGAGCCTGAGCCTGCCGTTCTCCCTAGTGACCTTGGAGGGAGCAGCCAGGTAGATGACCTCTATGCCTTCTTCGAGCGCCGCGTCTATCTCCTCCGGGTTGGCGGGCATCTCGGCGCGGGTGCGCCGGTACACGATGGTGACCTTCTTCGCCCCAAGGCGCAGAGAGACGCGTGCGGCGTCGATGGCCACATTCCCGCCGCCGATGACGGCAACATCTTTGTCCACGCTTATCCGCTCCCCGAGATTGACGCGGCGCAGGAACTCCGCCGACTCGATGACGCCCGGCGCGTCCTCGCCCTCCACCCCGAGGCGCATGCCCTGGTGCGCGCCCAGGCCCAGAAAGACGGCATCGTGTCCCTGCTCGAAAAGCGAGTCCAGCGATTGAACCGGCGTATTCAGTCGAATTTCGACGCCGAAGCTCTTGATATCTTCGATTTCGCTCCCCAGGACGTCTCGCGGCAGGCGGTACTCGGGGATTCCCACGCGCATCATGCCGCCGGCCTCGGGCAGCGCTTCAAAGACGGTGACCTTGTGCCCCTGCTTCGCCAGGTAATAGGCGGCAGTCAGCCCCGCTGGCCCCGCTCCGACAACCGCCACGCGCTTCCCACTCGGCGGAAGCCTCTTCGCCTGCTTCTTCCACGAACCGTCGCCGTTGTCGGCGGCGAAGCGTTTCATCATTCTGATGCACAGCGGCTTGTCCACCTCGCGTCCCCGCTGGCAGGCTTCTTCGCAGGGGTGTACGCAGACCCGTCCCAGAGAGCCGGGGAAGGGGACTGTCTCTCGAATCACTGCCAGGGCGGCGGCGGGCCTCCCCCGTGCTATCAGGCGCAAGTATCGAGGGATGTCTATACCCGCCGGACAGGCTCGGTGGCAGGGATAGGCGAACTCTATGGCCCGCTGGCCCCTTATGTCCTGACAGACGCGAACGCACCGCTGGCAGAGGATACAGAGGTTATTGTCTCTGATGAAGAAGGGGCTGTCTTCCCGAACCGGCAGCTTCTTGGGGACGTACGCTGGCAGTTCGTCCAGACCGACGTAATCGGCTATCCTTTGCAGTTCGCAGTGCCCGTTCTTGGCACAGTCGCCGGAGGCGACGCGGCACTCCTCGCGGTCGCCAGCCAGGCAGGCACTGGGATACCTTGAGACTATGAGTTTCAGGCTGTGCCATCGCAGCTTCTGAAGGCGCAGCCTGTTGGTGTAGACGACCATCCGGTCAGCCACACGCGTTACGCAGGCCAGTTGAGGCTCCGCAGCCCCTTTCACTTCGACCACACAGAGCCGACACGCCCTGTCGGGCACGGCCTCCGCCAGCGGTTTCAGACCGGGGTAGTGACAGAGGGCCGGTATGTAGATGCCGCCTTTCTGGGCAGCATCCAGTATGGTCGCATTCTCCTCGGTCTTGATATCCTTCCCATCGATTGTGAGAGTGATCTCTTTCACTTTGCACCTCGCGTCGGCGAGTTGAGTACCAGCGACTATCGCCTCTCCGCATGCGGCGAGTAACGGGACGTGGCGATATTATAATATACACGCCCTTGATACGCCAGTATGGGAGAGACTTGAGACCGTTTGCCGACTGGGGAGTCCCCCAAAGGGGGTTGAAGAACGGAAGACGAGCCTCAGACAAGGCTGGGCTCGGCGTACTCAGGTACGCCGAGCCCAGCAAGAGCGCTTCCTCTGTAAAACGAGACTGAATCTCTCGACTAGTCGCCCGGGCGAGCCACCGCCAGTATGGCGCGGAATGCGCTGATGACTGCGGCAGGCGCCATGAAAGCCGCCAGCAGGGCCACGAAGGCGTTGATCCTGGTGCCCGCGTGTACGCCCAGATCGTCGAGCGGCTGGAAAGCCGTCGTGTTGCCCACGACGATCAGGGCGATGGCCGCAATGAGAAGCGGAATCACTTCCTTGCCGCTTATATTGAGCACGCCGACCAGGATGCCCAGGATGACGAGGACGAGCACAATCGCGCCGCTCGGCTCAGCCCCCAGGGGACCAATTTGGACCGTCGCCCCACCGATGAGGGCCAGCAGCAAGCCCACCAGAAAAGCTGCGAAGCCGATGAAGCCCGCAATCTTCCTCCCGGTTGAAGGGGCTGGCTTGCCTGTGTTGCCTGTATCTGCCATCGTCTCTCTCTCCTTTCCGTTCTGGTTTCTGAGTATGGAATTCTACCCAAACACGCCTTCCCTGTCAAGGCTCGAATTGAGTCAGAACTGAACGACTGGCCCTAGGCGTGCCAACGCCATCCACCGGGGGTGGCATCCGTGTTCGGAGTCGTTTGCCGGCACCTTCTCCAGACGCCGAGTTGTGGGCGACGTGGGCTGCTGGTCAGGGCCAGCGCTCCGGGCAACTACTCGTGTCTGAGAGGCTCGAGCGGCGAAGAACGTTCGGGGTGCCAACTCCTGTTGCCAACCCTCGCAGTCCAGTTTTTGCTTTAACAGGAATATCGCGGTAGAATCTAGACCATGACGCAGGGGTCAGGGGCCGACTTCCTGAGATGTGGAGGAGGTTCACAGTATGGCCATTGTGAGATGCGTACAGCATCCCGTCAAGCTGGACTTGGCGACAAACAGGTATCAGATGAGGGCTGCGCCGCTGGGGTATCCGACTACAGCGGCAGTCTGCGGTATCGCCGACTGCAGACAACCCGGCTTGGTCTGGCTCACAGATGAGGAACTAGCGCAATTCAATAGAGGCGAACGGTACTTCCGAGTGAAGACCTTCACCGTCAAGGTGAGAGTGTCCGACCAGCTACAGCCTTTGCCTTGACTGCTGTAGCCAACGGGGTCGGAGCAGAGGGTTCGCACCGACCCGGGAGCCTTCGGACGGCGCGCCTAGTCCGCTGGAGGCTACTTCAGACCCGCAGGGGTGGAGGCGTAGCTGTGCCACAGTATACTCGTCAGTCTGCCTACTTCGATGCCAACCGTCTACCTAGTCCTCAGCATTCATACGTCGCTTGGCTCGACATAATGGGGGTGCGCCCTATCATGTCGAGGTCACTCTCAGTCACTGCGAATTTCGTCTTCAAGCTGCACGCCACACTACTGGAGGCCCCACGGGCTGCGGTACGATTGTATCCCGTGATGGATGGGGCCTATGTGGTATCCGCCGCTCAGGCCCCCGTGAGGGAGTTTCTGGAAGATGTCCTCTCGCGGGTAGCAGACCTCTTTGTGTCAGAGGACCGGATGCAACACCGGTTCATCGTTAGGGCCGCTCTTGCTTACGGCCCTGCTGTGCACGGCCACAGTGTGCCAAGGGAGGCCAGTTGGACTTTGGACGGCGACAGTGCCTACACAGCCAGCATTCTGCTGGGCATACCAGTTGTGCAGGCGCTTGAATCGGAGAGGAAAGCGCCGCCGTTCGGGGTCTATGTGCACGAGTCAGCCCGCGCATTTGCCCCTTCTGGAGAGCAGCCGCTTGTGCGCGTATGGTGGCCTTGGTTCAGTCCAAGATGGATCGAATTGGCGCGGGCTCTGCGTGCGGAACTGAAAGCCTACTTCGATTGGTGCGAGGACCGTTCACAGCCGATGGAATACACGAAAAGCCGGATCGCGGAACACCGGGAAATGGCGGAACAGTACCTTGCAGACGTCTGACTGCGCCCAACCCTCAACTTCTTGTGTCAAGCGGTTCAGCCCGTCAGGTAGTGTGGGTGACAGCCTTTGCTTTGGCGCCGCTTCGTGGTGGCCCGGCGGCCATGCGGCCAACCATGAACCTGAGGTCGCAGCCCATGCACCGCATGCCTTCCTCTAAGCCGGCGGCGTCGGTGAAGCCGAGTTCGACTCTCGCGAAGCTCCCTCTGCGCGGCTTGGCGGCCTACCAGGTCGCGACGTGGTCCTCGGCCAAGCCGAAGACCCTGTCAACGGCGTGCCTCCTGCCCCCGGAATCCACCAGCGTGCCGGAGTAGAGGCCGTACGGCTGGTTGTAGGTTGAACCCAAGAGGCCGAGGTTCACCCGCTCACAGCGCAGTCCCTGCGGGGTAAGTTCCAGCTCCACGGCTCCATCCGTGGTCCGAACCTTCCACGGCCGCATAGGGTCCTCCGGGACGTCGAAGCGGGCGGGCCCCACCAGGGAAATGGAGTTCCCGTGCCAGATGCAGTTCTCGTTGAAGCGCGCGTCGTCCTCAATCACGTTGTGCGTGAGGTTGACCCCCAGCAGGCTGCCGGCCGCGTCGATGGTGCCGAAGGTGGCCCACTTCCAGAATGTCTTGCGAGGATAGTATGCCTTGTGGAAATCGAGCAGCCCCACGTCGCGCTCCGGTTTGAACTCCACCCTCTCGCCCCCGATTTCGAGCGCGCCGCTGGCCTGGCAGGCCGATTTGTGCGAGAACAT
>CAZBET010000108.1:0-5787 GCA_964490995.1 uncultured Dehalococcoidia bacterium | reverse complement strand
GGAATCGATATCGCGACCACCGGTGTCAAGGCGCTGTTGATCGATGAGCAAGGGAGTGTAGCTGGCAGCGCTACAACCGGTCAGCCGCTGTCGACGCCGAGGCTGCTGTGGAGCGAGCAGAACCCCGCAGACTGGTGGGATGGGACGGTGCGAAGCGTCCGGAGGGTGCTGAAGGAGACGGGCATTTCGGGTGGCGAAGTGACTGCGGTCGGGCTGACGGGCCAGATGCACGGCCTAACACTGATGGACGGGAATGGCGATGTGTTGCGTCCGGCTATACTGTGGAACGACCAGCGCACTGGCGCCCAATGCGATGAGATCAGGCAGCGGGTCGGCAGGCGTCGCCTGATTGAGGTCACGGGCAACGACGTGGCGGCCGGATTCACGGCACCGAAAATACTGTGGGTCAGGGAGCATGAGCCTGAAGTCTATGGCCGCGTCAAGCACATCCTTCTTCCCGAGGACTACGTGCGCTTCAAGCTCACGGGCGAGTATGCCGCCAGCCGGGCCGGGGCATCGGGCACGCTGCTTGTTGACATAAAGACGCGCGATTGGTCTCCCGAAGTCCTGCAAGCGCTGGACGTGCCGATGCAGTGGCTGCCGCGGACGCACGAAGGGCAGGAGATCACGGGGCGCATATCGGATGAGGCCGCGCGGGTGACCGGCCTCAGAGCGGGCACGCGGGTGGTCGCCGGAGGCGGAGACCAGTCTGCACAGGCAGTCGGAGTGGGCGCAGTCCGGCCGGGGGTGTTTGCGGTCACCATCGGCACGTCCGGCGTGGTGTTTGTGACCACGGGCCAGCCGACGATCGAGCGAGAAGGGCGGCTGCACGCCTTCTGCCATGCTGTTTCCGGTCGCTGGTACCTGATGGGTGTGATGCTCTCGGCGGCGGGCAGCCTGCGCTGGTTGCGTGACACCTTGGCCCCTGATGTTGACTTTGAGACTTTCCTGGCACCCGCTGGCGCTGTGCCGCCGGGGAGCGAAGGGCTGCTCTTCTTGCCCTATCTGACCGGGGAGCGCACTCCACACTCCGATCCTCTGGCGCGCGGCGCGTTCGTGGGCTTGACAGTGCGCCACACCACGGCTCACATGACGCGTGCGGTGCTCGAGGGCGTAGCGTTCGGCATGCGTGACATGTTCGAACTGGTCAAATCCACTGCGACGGTTAGGGCCGGCGAGGTGCGTGTCTCCGGCGGTGGTGTCAGGAGCCCCCTATGGCGGCAGATCATGGCCGATGTGCTCAATGTCGAGTTGGCTACGGTCAGCACGACTGAGGGGGCTGCCTACGGGGCGGCATTGCTGGCGGGCATAGGCGCCGCTATCTGGAAAGATGTGGACGAGGCCTGCCGATCCGCGGTGAGAGTGACCGGCACGGCCAAGCCGCAGTCGCAGGGTGTGGCCGAATACGACGAGCTTCGCCAATACTACCGCCGATTGTATCCAGCGCTGAAGGACATTTTCCACGGGCTAGGGGGAGAAGGGAAATGACTGCATACCAGGATCCGTCACAGCCAGTTGAGAGAAGAGTCGACGACCTCCTGAGCCAAATGACGCTGGAAGAGAAGGTCGCCCAGTTGGCTGGTTGCTGGCCTTTTGACATCATTGGCCCGGAAGGCCTGGACCCTGAGCGAATGGAGGCGTGTCTGGGCAACGGAATCGGCCAGATCTCCCGTCCGGTTGGCATGAGCACGAAGGCCCCTGAAGAGGGGGCCGCGGTGGTCAACGCCATCCAGCGTTTTCTCCTGGAGAAGACCCGCCTGGGCATACCAGCCATCATTCATGAGGAGTGCCTTGCCGGCTATCAGGCCAAAGGAGGCACTGTTTTCCCACAGGCGATCGGCCTCGCGGCTACCTGGGACCCCGACCTGGTTGAGAAGATGACAGCGATCATCAGAGAACAGATGGTGGCGGCGGGCGCGCGCCAGGCGCTGGCGCCTGTACTGGACGTGTGCCGTGATCCCCGGTGGGGGCGCACGGAGGAGACGTTCGGCGAGGACCCGTATCTCATCTCGCGGCTGGGTATCGCCTATGTGAAAGGTCTTCAGGGCCGCGACATGAGGGATGGGGTCATCGCGACCGCGAAACACTTCTTAGGGTACGGCAATTCCGAAGGTGGAATGAACTGGGCTCCGGCGCATATCCCCCAACGGGAGCTGTACGAGGTCTTCGCGCGGCCGTTTGAGGCTGCCATCCGCGAAGCGGGAGTAGCCGCAGTGATGAACGCCTACCACGAACTGGACGGTGTGCCGTGCGCCGTTTCAAAGGAGATACTCACGGATCTGCTTCGGGGGCAACTGGGCTTTCGCGGCTTTGTGGTGGCTGACTATATGGCCATAGAAACGGCCTGCTCTTACCATCATGTCGCCGTGGATTTCCAGGCGGCAGGCGTGCAAGCTATTCAGGCAGGGCTGGACGTAGAACTGCCGACGACGGCTGGCTATGGCAGTCTGCTGGTGGACGCAGTCCGGAAGGGGCTCGTTGATACTGGCACCATTGACACCTCCGTGCGGCGGGTGCTGGAGGCGAAGTTCAGGCTGGGGCTCTTCGAGAAACCCTATGCCGATGTGAATAAGATACGCGAGGTGTTCAGCAGGCCCGATGGCAGAGAGACATCCCGCCTCCTGGCGGCGAAGTCGATGACTCTGCTCAAGAACGAGGGCAAGCTGCTGCCGCTGAGAAGGGACCTCAAGCGCATCGCGGTCATCGGCCCGAGCGGGGATAGCGTCCGCAACCTTCTGGGCGACTATAGCTATGTGGGTCACAACGAGGGCGTCGCTGGTATGGTTCGGACAATGGCCGAGATGTTCAATGCAGATCCGAAGCAGATGGGAGGAATCGCGCAGTACTATGCCACTGCCTTCTCAGACTACTTCGAGGTCGGGCGTGATGACAATGTGGCCGAGAAGAAATGCGACATGCGCAGCATCTTGGACAGCATTAAATCCGTCGTTGGCAAGGAGACCGAAGTAGCATACGCCGGGGGCTGCGGCATTCAGGGCGACGCCAGAGACGGATTCGCGGAAGCAGTCGCTGCTGCGAAACGAGCGGATGTTGCCGTCTTGGTGCTGGGCGAGAAATCGGGTCTCGACCCGTCGGCCACCAGCGGCGAAACGAGAGACCGTGCCAGCCTGGAGCTTCCCGGCGTGCAGCAGGAGCTACTGGAGGCGGTGCATGCTACAGGGACGCCGGTCGTGTTGGTGTTGGTCAACGGCCGACCCCTGTCGGTTGCCTGGGCCGCCGAGCACGTGCCAGCTATCCTTGAAGCATGGGTGCCTGGCGAAGAGGGCGGGCCTGCGGTTGCCGACGTCCTGTTCGGTAATACTACGCCCGGTGGGAAGCTGCCGATCTCCGTGCCCCGGAGCGTGGGCCAGGTGCCCGTCTACTACTATCACAAGCCGTCCGGCAACCGTTCCCAGTTCTCCGGTGACTATGTCGATCTTCCCTCGAAACCGCTCTATCCCTTTGGCTTTGGGCTAAGCTACACCGGGTTCGAATACAGCAATCTGAGACTGAGCAGCAGCAAGGTGGACAGCAGAAGCGCTGTTGAGGTCTCCTGCGACGTGAGGAATGTCGGCGCAGAGGCTGGGGACGAGGTGGTGCAACTGTACGTTCATGACCGCGAGGCGACGGTGACGCGACCTGTCCAGGAACTGGCCGGGTTCTGCCGCGTCAGCTTGAAGCCTGGGGAGATCTGCACAGTGGCCTTCAGGCTGAAGATGAGCCAGCTTGGATTCTACAATCGAGAGATGGAACTGGTGGTAGAGCCGGGCAACATCGACGTTGTGATTGGCAGCTCATCGGCCGATATCCGACTTTCGGGCGAGTTCGAGATCACTGGGGAGGTGGTCAGGCTCGTAGGCTCACGTTCGTTCACGTCCGAGGTGAAAGTGCGGAGGCGATGACATGTTACCTGGCCAAGCGGGTCGGCGGCAGCAGCCTCGGGGGAGGGTAGATGATTCCCAATCAATGGTACGTGGTCATGGACTCAAGTCAGGTCAGAGACAGGCCAGTGGGGGTCACACGCATGGGAGAGAAGCTGGTCTTCTGGCGCGATGGCGCAGGCAAGGTGAGCTGTCTGCGGGACAAGTGCGCTCACCGGGGGGTCCAACTCAGCAAGGGCAAGATGGTGGGCGGAAGGCTCCAGTGTCCGTTTCACGGCATGGAGTATGACGCGACCGGCCGGGTCAGAGTGATACCGGCCAACGGCAAGAAGGCGCCCGTACCGGAGCAGTTCAGGGTCCACGGTTATCCTACCCACGAAGCGCGCGAGTTCATCTGGATATGGTGGGGCAGGACTCCGCCGGAGAGCCCTTCCCCGCCGCCCTTCTTTGAGGACATTGATGATGGGTTTGTGTACACAAGGTTCTATGATCGCTGGAATGCACACTACTCGCGTGTGATCGAGAACCAGCTCGACGTGGCGCATCTCCCGTTCGTACACCACAATACGATTGGGCGGGGGGGACGGACGCTTGTGGACGGGCCCGGTCTCCAGTGGAAGAGCGAGAGGATGTTTTTCATCTATGTCTATGACCGCAGAGACGACGGGACACCCCCGCGCAAGCCGAGCGAGGTGTTGGTACCGGATCCGCCACGTGGCTTCAGGCTGGAGTTTATCTTCCCCAACCTCTGGCAGAACTACATTGCAGACAAGATGCGGATAGTGGCTGCGTTTGTGCCTGTTGACCAAGAACGGACGATCCTCTACCTGCGCACCTACCAGAAGCTCATGCGCTTGCCGCTTCTGAGGGATGCGGTAGGCTCAATGTTGGTGTGCTATAGCCGCGTCATCGCGCACCAGGACCGCCGTGTGGTGGTGACTCAGGAGCCGAAGGCTTCCGGGCTCAGAATCGGAGAGAACTTGATTCAGGCTGACCATCCCATTTCGGCGTATCGCCAGCGCCGTGACGAGCTGTTGAAAGCGGCAGGTGCCGGCGGGCAAGGAGGGAGACTACCGTGAAAAGCGTGACTTCTGACCGGCGGCGATGGGCGTTCATCCTGGCCATGTTCGGCTGCGTTCTGTTCGTCGTCCTCACGGCGGTGGCCATGGTGTTCTACCCCGGCGGAACATTCATCGACCACGGCACCGTCGGCTACTCCTTCTGGAGCAACTTCTTCAGCGACCTGGGCAGGACCGCCGACTTCTACGGGGCACCAAGCACGGTCTCCTTCTCTTTGTTTGCGACCGCGCTGACGTTCGCTGGCCTCGCCCTGGTGCTCTTCTTCGCGGCTGTGCCTCATCTGTTCCAGGGCACAGGGCTGGCGCGCCGCCTGGCAATCCTGGGGTCCGTCATCGGCGCGATTTCGGGGTTGTGTTTCGTGGGCATCGCGGCGACTCCGTACGACCTCTTCCCGGATCAACACGAGGTGTTTGTCTACGTGGCGTTCATTTCTTTCCTGCCAGTGGTCGTCCTGTATTTCGCCGCCATACTGCTGAACAAGCGCTATCCCAGAGTCTACGCGTTCGTCTATCTCGCCTTCGCGCTGATTCTGGCGGTGTATATCGTGCTCATGGCCGGCGGGCCGCAGGTGGCGACAGAGGCCGGCGTCAAGGTCCAGGCCACCGGGCAGAAGATTGTGGTGTATGCGCAGATAGTCTGCATGTTCATCCAGGCCTGGGGCGCCCTGAGGCTGGAGAGCCGACTGGAGGGCGAGGCAGTCGGGACTTGAGCCTGTGTTGGAGGAAGCCAGGCCTTCGAGGCGTGTGTCTGCGTAGGCGAAGTTGCGGGCGCGGGGCGCGGGGGGCGGGGAGCTGGTTTGGGGTGATGGGTGCGTGTGCAGTGGCGC
>CAZBET010000107.1:0-5825 GCA_964490995.1 uncultured Dehalococcoidia bacterium | reverse complement strand
TACCGACAGGTCTTGACCCGGTGAAGGTCGTCACCCAAATGGAAGAAATGGGATGTGGCGAGGTATTCCTGAACTCCATAGACAGAGACGGGACAATGCAGGGTTATGACATTGAACTGCTCAGGCGTGTCTCGAATGCGGTTTCGCTGCCGGTAATAGCGTGTGGTGGGGCGGGGAAGCTGTCCGACTTTGCAGAGGCTGTGGAACTGGCCGGAGCCTCGGCAGTGGCGGCGGGCAGCCTTTTCGTTTTCCATGGAAGACAACGAGCTGTGCTGATAACCTACCCATCTCGGCAAGAAATCGAAGAGACTCTGCAACGGCCTGTCGTCAGAGCCTGAGGCAGCAACTGCCTTCCCAGATCGATACCTTCCGGGCATGCAAGGCGACCGCCAGGCCCGCACCCCGGCCCCGCAACACGGACTTAACCCACCTGTAATCTCCTGGAAACATAGGCCCTCGAACATGTTTCCCAGAAGCAACTCCAACCCCGTAGGAAGAGGTTCTGGGAAATGGTGAATGCAGGCGACACCGCATGGGTCCTGGTATCTGCGGCATTGGTGATGCTCATGACCCCGGGCCTGGCCCTGTTCTATGGTGGCATGGTGAGACGCAAGAACGTCCTTTCCACCATCATGATGAGCTTCGTCTTGCTCGGGGTAATCGGCCTCCTCTGGCTGCTGTATGGATACAGTCTGAGCTTCGGCCCAGACCTCGGAGGCGTAATAGGCAGACTGGACTGGGTCGGCCTCAGGGGCGTGGGACAGGACCCTTCCAGTGTCTACGCCACAACGGTGCCCCAACTTGCGTTCATGATATTCCAGGCCATGTTCGCGATCATCACCGTGGCACTCTGGACGGGAGGCGTGGTGGAGAGAACGAAGTTCAGCGCCTTCCTGGTTCTCGCCGTCCTCTGGTTCACTCTTGTGTATTGCCCTGTGGCGCACTGGGTATGGGGCAGCGGGGGCTGGCTGGCCAAGTTAGGATGTCTCGATTTCGCAGGCGGAATCGTGGTTCACGTAAGCGCAGGAATGTCAGCGCTGGCTCTGGCGCTGGTGCTGCGTCCTCGCAGGGGCTTCAAGGAGGGCGAGACCATGGAGCCCCACAGCATCCCTATGGTGATACTGGGCACGGGACTGCTCTGGTTCGGGTGGTTCGGATTCAACGCTGGCAGTGCGCTGACTTCTGGTGGCCTGGCATCCAGCGCCTTCGTAGCTACCGCCGCCTCAGCTTCGGCCGCTGCCGTGACTTGGATGGTTCTGGGCTGGATTCACCGCCGTCCTTCTGCTCTTGGAGTCGCTACCGGCGCGATTGCGGGGCTGGCTGCGGTCACCCCTGCTGCGGGGTTCGTCGCTCCGATTGCAGGGATACCGATAGGCATAGTAGCTGCAATTATCTGCTACTATTGCATGGTCTTCAGGGCGAAGAGGCATGTGGACGAGTCCCTGGATGTCTGGGCGGTGCACGGCATGGGAGGCATGTGGGGGGTTCTGGCAACAGGCATTTTCGCTACGGTCGCGGTCAACGCGGCTGGAACTGATGGCTTGATCCACGGCAACGCCGTGCAACTCGCGAAGCAACTTGCCGGCATCGCCGCGGTCGGGACCTTCGCCTTTGTCGCGACCTGGCTCATTGGCAAGGCGGTGGACGCTTTCATGGGCCTCCGTGTCAAAGAGGATGAAGAGGTGGTCGGTCTGGACATATCGCAGCATGGGGAGAAAGCCTACGGAGGAATTTCGCCATGAAGAAGATAGAGGCGGTCATCAGGCCTGAGAAGCTGGAGCCAGTCAGGGCTGCACTGGCGGAGATTGGCATCTTGGGCATGACGGTGACGGAGGTGAGCGGCCGTGGCCGGCAAGGGGGAATCACCCTCCAGTGGAGAGTGGGGGAGTATAAGGTCGAGCTCTTGCCCAAGGTGAAAATCGAGGTGGTCGTTCTGGATGAAGATGTGGGCAGAGCACTGAACGCTATTGTCAGGAAGGCCCGGACTGGTGAACGGGGAGACGGGAAGGTCTTCGTCCTGCCCGTTGAGAATGCGGTGCGCGTAAGAACCGGAGATGAGGGCGAAAACGCCATCTAGATAGATCCCGGAAGAGTTAGAAGGAGGTTAGAAATGCCAGCAAAATCCTGGAAAGAGAACAAGGAGTACGTCCTGAAAACGGCGAAGGAGCACGATGTCAAGTTCATCAAGCTGTGGTTCACGGACATCCTGGGAATGCTCAAGAGCTTCGCCATCACCGTGGAGGAGTTGGCGGGCGCGCTCGAGCAGGGGATGGGATTCGACGGCTCCTCAATCGAGGGGTTTGCCCGAATCGACGAGAGCGACATGGTGGCAATACCGGACCCCGAAACCTGGCAATTGCTGCCCTGGAGGCCGAGGGAGCACCACGCTGAGGCCCGGATGTTCTGCGACATTGTCAAGCCCGGTGGGCAGCCCTTCGAGGGAGACCCCAGGTATGTCCTGAAGAGAAACCTGAAACGGGCGGCGGAGATGGGATACACCTACTACGTAGGTCCGGAGTTGGAGTACTTCTACTTCAAAGATCCGAATGGGACCGAGCCTCTGGATCAGGGGGGCTATTTCGACATGGTGCCACTTGACGTGGCCACCGACCTCAGAAGGGACACCGTTCTCACTCTTGAGGAGATGGGCATAGGCGTCGAGTACTCCCATCACGAGGTTGCCCCCAGCCAGCACGAGATAGACATGAGGTACACCGACGCCCTGACCATGGCCGATAGCGTGATGACCTATCGTCTGGTTGTGAAGCAGATAGCCCTTCAGCATGGAGTGTACGCGACATTCATGCCGAAACCGGTCTTCGGCATCAATGGAAGCGGCATGCACGTGCACCAGTCTCTGTTCACGGAGGGCCATAACACGTTCTTCGACGCCAAGGACCCGTATCACCTGTCCAGGACGGCGAGATGCTACATAGGGGGGTTGCTGAAGCACGCTCCCGAGATCACCGCGGTCACCAGTCAATGGGTCAATTCCTTCAAGCGGCTGGTTCCTGGCTACGAGGCGCCGGTATACCTCTCATGGGCCAGGCGCAACAGGTCTGACCTGGTCAGGGTGCCGGAGTACCAGCCGGGGAAAGAGAACGCTACGAGGATAGAGTTCAGGTCACCCGATCCCGCGTGCAATCCGTACCTCGCGTTCAGCGTCATGCTGGCTGCTGGGCTTGATGGGATCGCGAAGGACTGTCCTCCACCTGAGCCGGTCGAAGAGAACGTGTATGAGATGACCGACAAGGAGCGGAAAGCCCGGGGGATCGGAACCTTGCCGGGCAGCCTTGGGGAAGCCATACACTTGGCTGAGAACAGCGCGTTAGTGCGTAAGGCCCTGGGCGACCACGTTTTCGAGGCATTCATCAAGAACAAGAAGATTGAATGGAACCAGTACCGCACGCAGGTGACCGACTACGAGGTCAAGAAGTACCTGCCGATTCTGTGAGTTGTCTCTATCGTCTCTGTCGGGAAGGGCTGAAATGCGACGGCTGAGGCTGGGCATGGCTCAAATCAACACGACCGTCGGCGACTTCAAGGGCAACACCGAGAAGATTCTGGAGGCCATCGCAGAAGGCAAGTCTCAGGGAGTTGACCTGCTCACCTTCCCCGAGCTTGCTATCTGCGGCTATCCGCCGGAGGACCTGCTGCTCAAGCCAAAGTTCATCGAAGAGAACCTGCGGTCTCTCGAAAGGATAGCCGATGGCTCGCCGGGCGTCAACGTGGTTGTTGGATTTGTCGATGCTAGGGGCGACATCTACAACGCCGCCGCGGTGATCCATGATGGAAAGCTGGCTGGGGTCTACCACAAGATATACCTGCCCAACTATGGCGTCTTCGATGAGAACAGATACTTTCAGGCTGGTAGTCAATGCACGGTTTACGTCATAGCAGGCGTCAACGTGGGGATCAACATCTGCGAGGACATCTGGTACGAGGCTGGGCCAGCCACTATTCAGGCCTATGCCGGGGCTGAGGTCATAGTGAACATAAGCGCCTCGCCCTATCATTTCGGCAAACGGAACTTCAGGGAGAGGATGCTGGGCACCCGCGCCTCGGACAACTTGGCCATCGTTGCCCACAACAACCTGGTGGGCGGACAGGATGAGCTGGTCTTCGATGGCAACAGCATAGTGATGGATGAGAAAGGACAGCTTGTGGCCAGGGGAAAACAGTTCGAGGAAGACCTGATAGTGGCTGATCTGGACGTCGAGGCCGTCTTCAGGACGCGTCTTCATGACCCCCGCTGGAGGAAGAGGACGCTGCTGCTGGAAGAGCAGCACTGGCAAGCGCCCAGGGTAGTGGTTTCCGAAGAGTCACGCGTCGCCCCCAAACCACCCCTTGCGCAGAGACAGATTGAGGTGCTGGGACTGCCGGGCGAGATCTACGATGCACTGGTGCTGGGCACGCGCGACTATATACTCAAGAACAAGATCCAGAAGGTGGTGATAGGGCTTTCCGGCGGCATAGACTCCAGCCTCGTGGCAACCATCGCAGTCGACGCGCTGGGGCCTTCAAATGTGATGGGGGTGTCAATGCCTTCGAGGTATTCTTCCCCAGGCAGCATATCAGATGCCGAACAACTGGCTTCGAACCTGGGCATAAGGCTCATTACCATGCCTATCGAGAAGGTCTTCAAAGCCTACCTGGATGTGCTGTCGGAGCCGTGCAGAGGCGCTAAGCCGGACGCCACCGAGGAGAACGTTCAGGCCCGTATCAGAGGCAACTTACTCATGGCGCTGTCCAACAAATTCGGCTGGCTTGTTCTCGCCACAGGCAACAAGAGCGAGATGGCTACCGGCTATACCACGTTGTATGGCGACATGGCCGGCGGCTTCGCGGTGATAAAGGATGTTCCCAAGACCATCGTGTATCAACTGGCCCGCTACCGAAACTCGCGGGCCGGACGCGAGCTCGTACCTTCCGTGGTATTTGAGAAACCGCCATCTGCCGAGTTGAGGCCGGATCAGAAGGATACTGACTCTCTACCTCCATACGACCTGCTTGACCCTATCTTAACGGCCTATGTCGAAGAGGACAGAAGCGTCGAGCAAATCATCGCTATGGGGATAGACGAACAAGTAGTGAAGCGTGCCGCCCGACTGGTCGACTCCAGTGAATACAAGCGCCGCCAGGCGCCGCCAGGTGTCAAGATAACCCCCAGGGCGTTCGGTCGTGACAGGAGGTTGCCCATTACGAATCGGTTCAAAGGATGCTAGCTCAACAGTAAGCAGGAGACGCAGGTCCGCCAATATATGTCCAAGAGGTCACGTGCGGAGACTCGGGCCATGGCGAGGCGCCCTGACCCTGAAACGAAATGAGGACGGAAGGGGACGAAGCGATCGCCCCGTCAGTGATGACATGTTATTGCGAGGCGCCCAAGCCGCGAGCGCAGCGTGGCGGGCAGGCGCCGCGGCAATCGTCCGGATAGCGGTGAGCCTGTGGTACCCCGGGCGGTTGCTTCGTCCGAAGGCGTCTGCCCAGCACCTTGTCGAAGGATGGTATAATGAGAATGGTTGGCTACCGGCTACTCAAAGAGGTCAGAGTGCTCCAAAGCGCCAGTTCCGACGCTGAGAAGAAGGTTACCGCGATTCTCAGGGTGTTGAGTGAATCCTCTGAGCCCCTCGGTTCCGTCACTATAGCTCGAGAACTCGAACGGTACGGGTTCTTCCTTAGTGAAAGAGCCGTAAGGTACCATCTCAGGATAACTGACGAGAGGGGTTATACCCGGCCGATGGGGCGCGACGGGAGGATGCTCACGCCGAAGGGGCTGGAGGAACTGCGGATGGCGCTGGCGCCCGACCAGATCGGCTTCATAG